>NZ_LSOD01000035.1:28898-35531 GCF_001592855.1 Acinetobacter sp. BMW17 | reverse complement strand
CTCGAAAATCATTTTAAAGCCTTTGATTTGACTTTCTTTTACCTTAATAACGGATTCGTTTAACGCCAGCATACTTTTTGAAACACCACCAAATATTGTTTTTAAAAATGAACTGACGGTTTTATTCAAGGCAGTGCATATGTGGATATGCACTGCTTTTTCATTTCTAGCACCGATGATTTACAGTTTAAGGGTGGAGTTGAACTGTATTGAGATTCTTGGAATGGATGATAGCGTCCCATTATTTTTTGCTTTAAACGCTCGATATGTGGTTTAAAGTTTGACAATTTTTTTGCATACAAATCGATCGAGAAGATATTCAGCTTGAGTTAAGCATTGAAATCAAAAACTATTTTTTGAACAGTCTGATTCGCTGGAAAAATAAAATAAAAGTAAATACCATTTGTAAATAATAATCTAATTGATTATGATTCGCATCCACTAAGTGTCCCTATATCAATTATCTTTTCTGGCCTCTGTCTTTGAAGACATGGAAAAGTAATTTGAATTATATGTAATGATTATCAATATCATTTAAGAGGTGGATTTAACCGCATGAGTATGAAGCAATATCAGTCGCAATTTTCGGGCGACGAAGTTAAAAGTTTGAACCTCCGACCTTGCTATTTATCATTATGTTTGGCTGTGCTCATGACCACAGGTTTGAGTTCTAAGAGCTTTGCACAAGACAATGTTTTAGTTTCAGCCTCACTTCCAAAGATTACGGTTTATGCTGAACATGAAGATCAAGCCCCAGTTTCTAAGACAACGATTAATCGGGAAAATTTAGATAAAACTGGGGTGACCGATATGGCAAGTATCGTGAAGTACTTGCCTTTGGTACAAGCGCCATTTTCAGTTGCGGGCAGTGGTACATTTTTTGATGGAACTGGAACCAGTGGTTATAACATTCGCGGGATTGATGCCAACCGTATTGGCTTAGATATTGATGGGGTTGATATTGCCGAAGCAACTGTCAGCTCTTATGTTCCGCCTAATAGTATGAGTCAACGTGGTGCAGGTCGTGATTATATCGAGCCTGAAATGTTTAGCTCGGTAGATATTGTTTCCGGAACAACAGATGTATCTACTGACGGAATCGGTGGACGCGTTTCATTTAAAAACAAATCTCCAGAAGATTATTTGATGGATGGAAAAACCATTGCGGGTACTGCAAAAGCAGGCTATAGCTCTGCGGATGAAGCATGGTTAAGTTCGGTAACAGGGGCGGTAGGCAACGATGAGGTGAAAGCCTTAATTGCTTATGCTCATCGTGATGGACATGAAACAAAACCTAACTCGAAAACCAAAGCGTTCCCAACGGATTGGAGTTCCGATGCCGTATTGGGCCGAGTTGTATGGGCGCTCTCCGATCAGCATCAGTTTAATTTGACAGGAGATTTCTATCGTAAAAGTGCCGATACCACAGACATTAGTGCCAGTTTATTTAGTAATTATAAAAGCGATGCCACCCAGCAGCAGGACATAGATCGTACCCAATTTAGTCTTGAACATATTTATAAACCTGAGACATTGGTGCTATTTGATCAGCTGAAAAGCAAAATTTGGTATCAGGAATCAAATAACGAAACCGCGACTTCATTTATGAATAATGCGAATACGAAACGTGATTTCTCAACCACTTATAAAGAAAAAAATACAGGGATTAAGTTTGATGCATCGAAGAATTTAGAGCAGCAGACTTTAAAATATGGTCTTGCGGTCGATCAAAAAGATTATTCCAGTACCAAAGTCGATTTACGCAATGGTGCAACACTGCCAACCCTCTATCAAGATGGTTACTTACTGGATTCTGAGTTAAAGCGTTATGCAGCCTATTTCTCAGATGAAATTCGTTTGGGGCTCTTTGGTCGTGACTTAACCTTAACACCATCGCTTCGTTTTGAACGACAGGAGTATCGACCAGATTCTTCGAGCTATAGTGATGTCCAAGCACGTGACTTTAGTTATGTTTCGCCGAGTTTTGCGGCCAGCTATCAATTTACTCCTGAAAACTACAGTTATTTTAAATACACCCGTGGTACACGTATTCCATCACCTACTGAGATAGGCGGCATCTATCAAACCACCGCAGGCAATCCAAGTTATATTGTGATTGGTAACTCGAATCTTGATGAAGAAACCAGTGATGCATTTGAAATTGGACTGAGAAATACTTCAATTGATGGTATCAAGTTTGATGTCACAGGTTTTTATACCAAATACAGTGACTTCATCGATTACCACAACTATGACACCACACCACAATATCCTTATGGTTACTACCGTGCAGAAAACCTAGCCAATGCCGAAATTTGGGGCGGTGAGTTGTCTACACGTATTGATTTGGGTCAATTTATTCCACACTCGGATGGATTTAGCCTCGCTTTAGTGGCAGGTAAAACCAAAGGCACCGCAAAAAATAAAGATGGACTGAAAAGTGGGGTGAATTCCGTACAACCTGAAAAGGGCAGCCTCACCTTTGCTTATGACCACCCAGATAAAGTCTTTGGTTTAGGTCTAACTGCAACTGCGGTCGGGGACAAAATCGCATCTAAAGATGTGAGTACCTACCAAGATGACGTGGAGTATCAACATGTTGCAGGTTATGCCGTGTTTGATCTCTCAGCTTACTGGAATATGAATAAGTTCACTAAGTTGAACGTGGCGGTGAATAACATCTTTGATAAGACGTATTGGGACTATGCCGCAGTGGGCACCATTACAGGAACGAACCAAGCCAGTCTGATCGATCGTGCTGCAGAACCGGGTCGTAATATTGTCGCAAGTATCGAATTTAAATACTAATTTCAAAGCTAGATAGAGCTGAGATTCCATCCAGCAAACTTAACCCTCAGGAAAAGAAATTACCATGAAAATTATGACTATATTGGCAACGGGCATCGTTATGCTCAGTGCTTCAGCGAGTATTTTAGCTGCAGACAAAACAGCACAAACGGATACATACCAACAAGCTTATGCCATTCATGCGCTTTATCACCCAGAAAATAAACAACCGAGTGCTGCACTGGTAACACAGCAATATACGCAGGATTATGCCGTACTTTTTGCGAACACTAAAAAAGTGACAGCCGAACAGTTTGCACAATTTGAACAGGCACGCTTAGACCCTGTACTTAAGCAAAGACGCGAAATGTCTTTAAAACAGGCGCATGTCCGTTACGGTATTTTAGATAAGAGTAAAGATCAAAAGTTGACGTTGAAAGAGTTCCAAGCCTCTGGTGAAAAGACTTTTGATGGTTTCGATCAGAACCAAGATGGTTTGATTAATGCTGAAGATACAAAGTTGGCTGGGGCAAATACAGGAACACATGATGGTTTCCGTGGCAAATTACCCATTTCAATGCCGATGCCAAGTAATGTGAATGAGTTTATCGCGCAATATGGTCAGGGTAAAAATTATGTGACTTTGGGTGACTATTTAACAGCGCGCGATAAACAATATTTCGAGACCGACACCAATCAAGATTTGATTGTGACTGAACAAGAATATGTCGACGAGTTTATGCAACGTTTTGACCGTAATTTGGCGACTGGTACAACTCAAATGCAGGAGATTGCTGCACAGCAATTCAAAGCCATTGCAAAGGGTAAAACCACTATTCAAGCAAAGGATATTAAACAGTATGCGAAAAAAGTAGGGCAAGCCTCAGCTCAATAAACAGGCCATACCTTTAAGCCATCTATGAATGGCTTAAAGGTAAAACTGATTAGGTTGACGATGGGCAAGGATACATCAATGGAATATCAACGATGAAAAAAATAGGTTCGGCTTGCTTACTGAGTATCTTGGTCGCAAATGGTTGGGCACATGCACCCTTTGTGGCGCCAAGCAGTTATGTGGTGGAAGGTCGGAACACTGCAGTTTTGGCAGGATTTGCAGAGCAAGCCTTTGACTCGGAAGTGGCGATTAAAGGCTTTAACTTTAAAGTACTCACGCCGAAGGGTGAAACTCAAGAGTTAACACTGAGTCATAGCAAAGCTTTAAGTTTGGCGGATGTGAAAACGGATCATGCAGGAACTTATACAGTTACTGGACTTCGAACAGGTGAGCTTAAATATGCAAAAGTGGGGCAGCGTTGGTTACGTGTCTTAGATGCAAAAGCTGAAGGTTTAGCGCCACTGGCTGAACGTCACTTTGTCACCCCAAGTGAAGTACAAGCGAAAACCCAGCAGTTTACTGTGCAACGTGTTGATCAGTTGCTGAGTTATTTTTCTAAGCAACAGCAGAGTGAGGTGAAGCAAGACCCCACGCAACAAGGTTTAAGTTTGGAATTTTCAGGACATCCAAATCAAATTTCATTAAAAACACCATTCAGAGTGAAATTGAATTTGGGCAATAAAGCTGCGTCAGGTTTTCAGGTCACACTAGAAAAGCAAGCCACCACATTGGGAAAGGCTGAAAAAGCGATCCAGTTGGTGACCAATGGTTCAGGTGAAGTCACTTTGCCATTTTCAATGGTCGGGCAGTACCTCGTCACCATCACTTCACCAGAACAGTCTGAAAAGATTCGACCCAATGCTCAGATCTATAGAACAATTTTGAGCTTATACGTAAACCCTTAAGCTTAAGCTAAGACAAAGAGGAAATTCACAGAAAGCTGTTCTAGCTCCTCTCGGCTGAATCATAGACCTATATATGATAAGGGCTGCGTGATTTTCTTTTAAACATTAAAGAATATTACGTAGTTCGCGTGCGGTTTCTTGTAGTAATGGCAGTATGTGTTGAATCAAATACTCTTTGGTTGTGCGCATGGTAGGGGAAACAATATTTAAGGCTGCCACCACCTTTAACTGTTGCCCATAAATCGGAACGGCAAGGGCATGTACGCCCAATTCATGTTCCTCACATGAGTAGCACCAACCTTGCTCTCGAATTTCATGCAATAAGGCCAGAAACGTTTCATTGTTGGTATGGGTGTATTTGGTTAGGCGTTGTAGCGGATACTGATTCAGCCATTCACATTGTTCCTGATCATCGAGATAGGCCAGTAAAATTTTGCCTGCCGATGTCGCATGTGCAGGTAAGCGATTTCCCAAATGTAGACCATAAGGATTGACACGATCCGTTTGTTGGTGCGCGGCACTGCGTGCAATGGTAATGGCTTCATAGCCATCTAGAACCATAACGGAAAAAATGAGTGAGGTTTGATTGGTGAGCAAGTTTAGTAAAGGCTGAGAAATTTTGGGAAGATGTGCTCCACCCAAGTAAGACCCTGAAAATTTAAGGATTTTAGGAGTTAAATAAAAATAATGACCATCAGATTCTAAATAGCCTAAATATTCAAGAGTAAGTAAATGGCGTCGCGCTGCGGCACGGGTCATGCCTGTGCGTTCCGCGGCCATAGTGATATTTAAGCGATGTCGGTCAGTACCAAAACTGTCGAGAATGGCCATACCTTTACTGATACCTGCGACAAAATCTTCATGTCGAATGGTTTTTTTATTGTCTTTGTGTTGAAGACACTTTTCTGTTGTCTCAGTTGCCTCTTCCATCGTGTTCCCTTTATCCATTTTTATTTCTTCATTATTTTTACTATAACGTGAAATCAGAGTGAAATAATCAGGTTTTGTTCGATATATAGGTATTTTGTTCGATGATCGAACAAAACCTGTGGTCACTATCTATCCCAAAGCTGAGAAATTATAAAAAATGAACAGATAAGGAAATCGAACTAAAAAACTAGGGAATGTGGTTTTAGCTGAATCATACCTCCAGTATAAGTTAGTTTTCCGCGCCTTTTCAAATTTGCATGATGCACAATGGAGTTATCTAATGATAGATAAAAGCGCGGCATCCCTCGCGGAAGTGCTCTCCCAAATCACCGACGGCTCAACCATCATGATTGGTGGTTTTGGTACAGCAGGACAACCTGCTGAACTGATCGATGGCTTAATTCAACTTGGCATCAAAGACCTCACTATCGTCAGCAACAATGCAGGCAATGGCGACTATGGTTTAGCCAAGCTGCTGAAAGCAGGTGCCGTGAAAAAAGTCGTCTGTTCGTTCCCGCGTCAGTCCGACTCTTGGGTCTTCGATGAACTCTATCGTGCAGGCAAAATTGAATTGGAACTGGTGCCTCAAGGCAACTTGGCTTGTCGTATCCAAGCCGCAGGTATGGGACTCGGTGCAGTGTTCACCCCTACAGGCTACGGCACCTTATTGGCCGAAGGCAAAGAAACCCGTCACATCGACGGTAAAGATTATGTACTGGAATATCCAATCAAAGCCGACTTTGCTTTGATTAAAGCCCAACAAGGCGACCGTTGGGGTAACTTGGTCTACCGCAAATCGGCACGTAACTTCGGCCCGATTATGGCGATGGCCGCAGGCGTGACCATTGCACAAGTCTCTGAAGTGGTGGACTTAGGGGCTTTAGACCCTGAACACATCATCACCCCAGGTATTTTTGTTCAACACGTGGTGCAGGTTCAACCTGAACCTGTTGCTGTGTAATCGGGAGAACATCATGAGCTATCAAAAACTCAGCCGTAACCAAATTGCAGAACGTGTGGCGCAAGATATTCCAGATGGCGCTTATGTGAATCTTGGGATTGGATTACCGACCAAGATTGCCAGTTACCTGCCTAGTGACAAAGACGTCTTCTTAC
>NZ_LSOD01000035.1:27152-28798 GCF_001592855.1 Acinetobacter sp. BMW17 | reverse complement strand
CAAGATATTCCAGATGGCGCTTATGTGAATCTTGGGATTGGATTACCGACCAAGATTGCCAGTTACCTGCCTAGTGACAAAGACGTCTTCTTACATTCTGAAAATGGGTTATTGGCTTTTGGTCCACCGCCTGATAAAGGCCAAGAAGACCCTGAGTTGATTAATGCGGGTAAAGAATATGTGACCATGCTTGAAGGCGGTGCTTTTTTCCATCATGGCGACTCTTTTGCCATGATGCGTGGTGGTCACTTAGATATTGCCGTTTTGGGTGCCTTTCAAGTGGCAGCCAATGGTGACTTGGCCAACTGGCATACCGGTGCACCCGATGCGATTCCTGCCGTCGGCGGTGCGATGGACTTAGCCGTCGGTGCCAAGAAAGTCTTTATCACCACCGACCATGTGACCAAACAAGGTGAACCGAAGATCGTGGCTGAACTGAGCTACCCTGCGACAGGTTTGAAATGTGTCGATCGTATTTACACCGACCTATGTGTGATTGATGTCACCGCTGAAGGTTTAAAAGTGATTGAGAAAGTCGACGGTCTAAGCTTTGCAGAATTACAGGCGATGACAGGTGCTCCGTTGATGGATGCGACACAACAGAATTAATGATTTGAATCCCCCTAAATCCCCCTTTGCTAAAGGGGGACTTCTCTAGCATCAAGTGCGGTAGGTCTCCCTCCTTTTTAAAGGAGGGATTAAGGGAGGATTAAGAGAAGAATAGATATGAAAAACGCTTATATTATCGATGCCGTTCGTACCCCATTCGGACGTTATGCAGGTGGACTCGCTCCAGTGCGTGCCGATGACTTGGGTGCCGTACCAATTCAAGCCTTGATGCAACGTAATCCAAGTGTGGATTGGACCCAAGTCGATGATGTGATCTATGGCTGCGCCAACCAAGCGGGAGAAGACAACCGTAATGTTGGTCGTATGTCTGCACTGCTTGCTGGTTTACCAGTTGAAGTTCCTGCCACGACTGTGAATCGCTTATGTGGCTCATCACTCGATGCGATTGCCATGGCAGCCCGTGCGATTAAAGCAGGTGAAGCCAATCTGATCATTGCAGGTGGTGTGGAAAGTATGTCTCGTGCACCTTTTGTCATGGGCAAATCAGAAACTGCCTATGGCCGTAGTCAAAAGATTGAAGACACCACTATGGGCTGGCGTTTTATTAATCCTAAGCTCAAAGCGATGTATGGTGTAGACACCATGCCGCAAACCGCGGAGAACGTGGCACAACAATTTAATATTGATCGCGCAGATCAAGACCAGTTTGCCTTGGCGAGTCAACAGCGCACCGCAACCGCGCAAGCTCAAGGCTTTTTTAAACATGAGATCATCCCTGTGAATATTCCCCAGCGTAAGGGTGATCCAATTGTGATCGACACGGATGAACATCCACGTGCATCGACCACCTTAGAAGGTTTAACCAAACTCAAGCCAGTCATGACAGCAGAAGGCACCGTCACTGCGGGGAATGCATCAGGCATCAATGACGGTGCGGCTGCTGTACTGATCGCTTCAGAAGCAGCGGTTGAACAGTACCAACTTAAACCGCGTGCCAAAATCATTGCTTCAACAGCAGTGGGTGTAGAACCGCGCATCATGGGCTTTGCACCAGCACCTGCCATCAAAAAGTTACT
>NZ_LSOD01000035.1:0-27052 GCF_001592855.1 Acinetobacter sp. BMW17 | reverse complement strand
CCAATCTCAGCATCGAGCAGATGGATGTGATTGAACTGAATGAAGCCTTTGCAGCACAGGCACTGGCCGTTACCCGTGACCTAGGTCTGGCAGATGACACCACACAAGTGAATCCAAATGGCGGTGCGATTGCGATTGGTCATCCACTGGGTGCATCGGGTGCGCGTTTGGTGACCACAGCTCTAAACCAATTGGAACAAACCGGTGGAACTTATGCGCTATGTTCGATGTGTATTGGTGTCGGCCAAGGCATTGCAATGATTATTCAGCGCGTTTAAAGCAGATTTAAGGATAGCGATCATGAGCCAGTTATATGCCAGCTTATTTTACCAAAACGAGGTGACTGAAATTTTCAGTGATCGCGCGTTGGTGTCTTACATGATTGAGGCTGAAGTTGCCTTGGCACAAGCGCAGGCTCAGGTCGGCGTTATTCCAGAATCTGCGGCAACAGCAATTTCAAACATTGCAGCAACTGCAATTGATCAGATTGACTTTGATGCTTTAGCTCTTGCTACAGGCTTAGCGGGCAATATCGCGATTCCTTTTGCGAAGCAATTAACTGCAATTGTGAAACAAAGTGATGAAGGTGCTGCGCGTTATGTGCATTGGGGCGCAACCAGTCAAGACATTTTAGACACTGCCTGTATTTTGCAATGTCGTGCTGCAATGACGCATGTTGAAGCTTTAATTCATCAATGTTACCGCACTGCATTGGCTCAAGCTGAACAGTATCGCTCACAAGTGATGATTGGACGCACATGGTTGCAGCAAGGGTTGCCGATTACTTTGGGGCATAAATTCGCGCGTTGGGCCTCGGCATTTCATCGTGATTTAGCCCGTATTGAAGCCATGAAAGCCCGTGTTTTTACTGCGCAATTAGGCGGTGCCGTTGGTTCATTGGCTTCATTGCAAGCACAAGGTACTGCTGTGGTTCATGCTTATTCCGTTCAGTTACAACTTTCTGTTCCAAGCTGTACTTGGCATGGTGAGCGTGACCGTATTGTTGAAGTGGCGAGTGTTCTCGCGATAGTGACGGGCAGTTTGGGCAAAATGGCGCGTGACTGGTCATTGATGATGCAAACTGAAATTGCAGAAGTGCTTGAGCCGGCAGCGAAAGGGCGTGGTGGCTCATCAACCATGCCACACAAGCGTAATCCTGTTGCTGCGGCATCCGTTTTGGCAGCAGTCAATCGTGTACCTGTGTTGATGTCAAGTTTGTACCAAAGCATGGTACAGGAACATGAGCGTAGTCTAGGTGGATGGCATGCAGAATGGTTGGCATTGCCTGAAATTTTCCAACTGTGTGCAGGCGCATTGGAGCGGACTTTAGACGTGTTACAAGGCATGCAAGTCAATGCCGAGAACATGCAGCGTAACTTGGAATGTACCCAAGGTTTAATTATGGCAGAAGCTGTAATGATGGCATTGGCACCACATATGGGGCGCTTACAGGCGCACCATGTGGTTGAAGCAGCATGTAAAACAGCCGTTGAAAAAGGTGTGCACTTAAAAGATGTGATTGCGGAATTGGATCAAGTCAAAGACTTGTTTAGCGCTGCTCAGATTTCAGAAATTTTTAAACCTGCGTCATATCTTGGCAATATTCAAGACCAGATTAATGCGGTGTTGCAAGAAGCAAAAGGAGAGGCAAAGTGAATATCACGATGACCAATCGTCAAGGCAAGACTTTATCTGTTGCAATCAGTGGGCAAGACCATGCACCTGTGATTGTATTTTCAAACTCATTGGGTACGGATAAAGGCATGTGGCAGCCACAAGTTTCTGCCTTCGAACAGCATTTTAAAGTCTTGACTTATGACACGCGTGGTCATGGGCAAAGCGATGTGATTGAGCAGACCACTGTACAAAACCTTGCAGAAGATGTGATTGATATTCTTGATGGTTTAAACATTGAAAAAGCGCATTTTTGCGGGATTTCAATGGGCGGCATGACGGCTTTATGGCTCGGTATTCACCATGCAGATCGTTTTCATAGTATCACTGTGGCGAATTCAGCAGCCAAAATTTGGACTGAAGAAGGTTGGAATGCGCGTGCAGATGCTGTGGCAGCCAATGGCTTAGCAGATTTGGTCGCGACTACGCATACACGCTGGTTTAGTGAGCAGTTTGATTATCAACATGATGCTTTGGCGCAGCGCACCATTCAATCTTTAGCGACTACGCCAGCACTGGGCTATGCAGAATCTTGCCGAGCGCTCGCGCAAGCAGATCTATCTACTCAAATTCAACAGATTCAGATTCCAACTTTAGTGATTGCAGGCGCATTTGACCCAGTCACCACAGTGGCAGATGGCGTCTTTATGCAACAACAGATTCAAAAGAGTGAACTCGCGGTGATTGATGCATCGCATCTTTCCAATATTGAGCAACCTGAGCTGTTTAACCAAACTCTCAGTCAGTTTATTGGATCGATTCAATAGTTTAAGGATTTTTAAAAGGACTTTCAGCCCAAGGAGGCAGGTATGGCGTCTCAGGAATACGCTACTCAAAAAACGAGTATAGACGCACAAGCACTGATTAATGATGCACCGATTAGCAAATATCAGTGGTTGATCGCAATTGTATGTTTTCTCATTGTTTTTGTGGATGGTATTGATACTGCGGCAATGGGTTTTATTGCTCCAGCCTTGGCACAAGACTGGGGAATAGATCGCTCGCAACTGGGTCCAGTCATGAGTGCGGCTTTAGGTGGCATGATTATTGGTGCCTTGGTGTCTGGTCCAACTGCTGACCGCTTTGGGCGAAAGATTGTTTTAAGTGTTTCGATGCTGATTTTTGGTGGCTTTACTTTGGCATCGGCATATGCAGCTGATTTAAATACCTTGGTGGTCTTGCGCTTTTTAACCGGCATTGGTTTGGGTGCAGCGATGCCGAATGCAACCACGCTATTTTCTGAATATTGCCCACAGCGCTCACGCTCGCTACTCGTGACCTGTATGTTCTGTGGATACAACTTGGGTATGGCGACAGGCGGTTTCATTAGCAGTTGGTTGATCCCAACCTTTGGTTGGCACAGCTTATTTTTACTGGGCGGTTGGTCGCCACTGATCTTGATGATCTTGGTAATTTTCTTCTTACCTGAATCTTATCGTTTCTTGATTGTGAAAGGCCGTGACCCCGAAAAAGTCCGCAAAATTCTAACGCGTATTGCACCTGAAAAAATACAAGGTGTCACTGAGTTTCATGTACCTGAAGAAAAAACCGAAGGTGGAGAGAAGAAAGGTGTGTTTGGCATGTTGTTCTCTCATAAATATGTCAAAGGCACGGTTTTATTGTGGCTGACCTATTTCATGGGTCTGGTCATGATTTATCTACTCACCAGTTGGTTACCAACCTTAATGCGTGAAACTGGCGCAACTATGGAACGTGCTGCATTTATTGGTGGTTTATTCCAGTTTGGCGGTGTCCTCAGCGCTTTATTTATTGGCTGGGCAATGGACCGTTTCAACCCGAACCGCATTATTGCAGGCTTCTACTTTGTCGCTGGGATCTTTGCCTTTGCCGTTGGTCAGAGCTTAGCAAATCCAACCTTACTTGCCATTTTAGTGCTTTGCGCTGGTGTTGCAATTAATGGTGCACAGTCGGCTATGCCAGCACTCAGCGCTCGTTTTTACCCAACCCAATGCCGTGCAACAGGTGTGGCTTGGATGTCTGGGATTGGTCGTTTCGGTGCGGTATTTGGTGCATGGATCGGCGCAGTTTTACTGGGCAATGACTGGTCGTTTACAGCTATTTTAAGTCTACTGTTAATTCCAGCAACAGCAGCAGCGGTCGCTATTTTTGTTAAATCACTGGTCGCACATACCGATGCGACCTAATTGAGGTTTCTCCCATGAATGATGAACAACGTTATGAACAAGGAATCACTGTACGCACTGAAGTGCTGGGTGAAAAGCATGTCGGTCGTTCACTTGAGAACTTGAATGATTTTAATGCTGACTTTCAAAACTTTATTAGCCGTTTTGCGTGGGGCGAAGTCTGGTCTAGACCGGGCATGCCGCGCCACACCCGTAGCTTAGTCACCATTGCCGTGTTATTGGCATTGGGCCGTGAAGACGAATTACGTATGCATTTACGTGCTTGTTTTAACAATGGTGTGACCAAGGACGACTTAAAAGAATTGATTTTGCACTGTTCACTGTATGCAGGTTTGCCCGCAGCCAATGCAGCCATGCATATGGCAGAAGAAGTTTTTGCAGATTTGGGTATTGCCACGCAAAAGCTGAGCGAACAGCAGCTTAGCCAAGCACAAACGAATCAAGAGTAATGGAACAAGATTAAGAGGGACGTCACATGTCGCAACTTATTTTAGGTGCTTATGCACAACGCAATACCGAAGATCACCCGCCAGCATATGCACCCGGCTATAAAACCAGTGTATTACGCTCGCCAAAAAATGCGTTGATTTCGATTGCAGAAACTTTAACTGAAGTGACTTCACCGCAGTTTAGTGCCGAACAGTTTGGGCCTAAAGATAACGATTTGATTTTGAACTATGCCAAAGAAGGTTTGCCAGTTGGCGAGCGCATTATTGTGCATGGTTATGTGCGTGATCAGTTTGGGCGCCCAGTTAAAAATGCTTTGCTCGAAGTGTGGCAAGCCAATGCTTCAGGGCGCTACCGTCATCCAAATGATCAGTTTATTGGTGCGATGGACCCGAACTTTGGTGGTTGTGGCCGCATGATGACCGATGCCAATGGCTATTTTGTATTCCGTACCATTAAGCCGGGTCCTTACCCATGGCGTAACCGTATTAATGAATGGCGTCCAGCGCATATCCATTTCTCTTTACTTGCAGATGGTTGGGCGCAGCGTCTTATTTCACAGTTCTATTTTGAAGGCGATACGCTGATTGATTCGTGTCCAATTATTAAAACCATTCCTTCGGAAGAACAACGTCGTGCATTGATTGCCTTGGAAGATAAGAGCAACTTCATTGAAGCAGACAGCCGTTGTTACCGCTTTGACATCACTTTACGTGGTCGTCGTGCGACATATTTCGAAAATGATTTGACTTAATTCAGGGAGAGCAACATGAACCATTGGAACTTTCAAGAATTGCATGAAACGCCATCTCAAACAGGTGGGCCATACGTACACATTGGTTTGTTGCCCCAACAAGCCAACATCGAAGTCTTTGAAAACAACTTTAACAATCAGTTGGTTCAAGAAAAAACCTTAGGTGAACGTATTCGCTTAGAGGGTCAAGTATTCGACGGTCTAGGTTTGCCGTTACGCGATGTATTGATTGAAATTTGGCAAGCAGATGCCAACGGCGTGTATCCAAGTGCGGCGGATATTCAAGGCAAAGCGGTCGATCCAAACTTCTTCGGTTGGGGACGTACAGGGGCAGACTTTGAAACTGGTTTTTGGAGTTTCAATACCATTAAACCGGGTGCTGTTCCGGGACGTAAAGGCACAACTCAAGCCCCGCATATTGCCCTGATTATTTTCGCACGCGGTATCAACATCGGTTTGAACACTCGTGTCTATTTTGAAGATGAAGCGGAAGCCAATGCACAAGATCCTGTGCTGAAAGGCATTGAGTGGGCACCTCGTCGTCAAACCCTCATTGCAAAACGTGAACAGCGTGATGGTGAAGTGGTGTATCGCTTTGACATTCGTATTCAAGGAGAAGACGAAACGGTCTTTTTGGATATCTAAATTTTCCAAGATTTAGTGCGAGACATCTTGAACTAACTCTAAAGATAAAAGTTTATACGTGGTGATGGTATGACCCATTTCATTCATCCCACGTATGTTTGCCATTGATGACAGAAGTCAGGCAATAGTTTGTAAATACAAGGAAATGTAATGATTACCATCAAAAAATTAGCAATGCAACTCTGCTTAAGCAGTGCGGTTATCGCAGCAATGCCATCTGCATTTGCAGCTGAATCTGCTCAATCAAGTGCACAACACTATATGGTGAAAAACCTCAATATTGGCAACTTACCTGTCAAAACCATTGTACCGATTACCGCAAAAACGGCTGAACAAGCGATTGCACAAGCCAAAGTGATTGCCAGTAATCCTGATGTCGATTTGGCTGAATTCCGTATCGATTTACTCGAATTTTCTGCGGACACCAAAAAAGTCATCGCATTGGGTCAGCAGCTGAATCAAATTTTAAAAGATAAACCGTTGATCGCGACCATTCGTACCCATAACGAAGGCGGTAAAATGACGGTGTCTGACCAAGACTATGAAAAGATTTATCGTGAATACCTGAAAAAGCCATTTATGCAATTGCTGGATATCGAAATGTTCCGTGATGCAGGCAGTGTGGCGAAATTAACCAAATTAGCACATGAAAAGAACGTGTTGGTGATCATGTCAAATCATGATTTTGCCAAAACCCCCGAACAACAAGAAATTGAAAACCGCCTGCTAAAACAAGATCAGATGGGTGCCGACATTCTAAAAATTGCGGTGATGCCAAAGTCAAAACAAGATGTCTTTACCCTCATGAATGCTACGTTGGCTGTGAGTCAAAAAAGTCAAAAACCACTGCTAACCATGTCGATGGGGCAGTTGGGTACGATTTCTCGTGTCGCGACTGCCAACATGGGCGGCAGCCTAAGTTTCGGCATGATTGGTGAAGCCTCTGCACCGGGTCAAATTGATGTGACTCAACTCAAACAGTTGCTGAAAACAGTACAACCAACCCCTTAAATGCACTGTGTTATTCATCTTCAAGGATAGAAAAGGATTTAAAATATGAAACCATCAACTTTACGTTTGACCACATTGGTTTTGAGTTTAGCGGCATCAGGTTTTGCCAGTGCAGAAACTTATATTGTGGATCGTTATCAGGACGATAGTGCAAAAGGTTCACTGCGTTGGGCGATTGAACAATCGAATGCCAATGCGACACAAGAAAATGAAATTCAAATCCAAGCTGTGGGTAAAGCACCCTATGTAATTAAACTGAATCAAGCTTTACCGCCAATTAAGTCTTCAGTGAAAATCATTGGGACGCAATGGGACAAAACAGGCGAGTTTATTGCGATTGATGGTTCAAACTATATTAAAGGTGAAGGCGCGAAAGCCTGCCCGGGGGCAAACCCTGAACAGTATGGCACTAATGTCCGTACCACGACTTTACCGGGTTTAGTGCTGCAAGATGTGAATGGCGTGACCTTAAAAGGTCTGGATATTCACCGTTTTTGTATTGGCGTTTTGGTGAACCGTTCAAGCAATAACTTGATTCAACATAACCGTATCAGTAATAACTACGGTGGTTCAGGCGTGATGTTGACGGGTGATGACGGTAAGGGTAATCCGACTTCGACCACCACCAATAACAACAAAGTTTTAAATAACGTGTTTGTAGATAATGGCGATGGTTTAGAGCTGACGCGTGGCGCGGCATTTAACCTTGTGGCCAACAATCTATTTACTTCAACCAAAGCCAACCCAGAACCGTCGCAAGGGATTGAAATCCTGTGGGGTAATGACAATGCGGTGGTCGGCAACAAATTTGAAAACTACTCGGATGGTTTACAAATCAACTGGGGTAAACGCAATTACATTGCTTATAACGAACTGACCAACAACTCGATTGGCTTTAACCTCACCGGTGATGGCAACATTTTTGACAGTAACAGAGTTCATGGTAACCGTCTTGGCATTGCCATTCGTTCAGAAAAAGATGCCAATGCCCGTACAACATTGACCAAAAACCTAATTTGGGGCAATGGCAAAGATATTAAACGCTGTGAAGCGGGTGGTTCGTGTGTACCTAATCAGCGTTTGGGTGCCATTGTATTTGCAGTGCCTGCGCTTGAACATGCTGGCTTTGTCGGTTCTCGTGGTGGTGGCGTGGTGATTGAAGCAGCAAAACTGCAAAAAACCTGTACACAGCCAAATGAACAAGGCTGTAATGCGATGCCAAACCAAAATATCCAAGCGCCACGTTTAAGCTATAGCAAAGGTCAAGTCACCGCTACAGTTCAAGCACAGCCAAATCAACGCTATCAGGTTGAATTCTTTGCTAATCGTCAAGCGAAGAGTCAAGAAGCAGAGCAGTATTTAGGTACTCAAGTGGTGACCACGAATGCACAAGGTCAAGGTCAAGCAATGTGGAAAGTAACAAGTAGTGTGGCCAATGTCACCGCCAATGTTACAGACCGTTTGGGGGCAACTTCTGAACTGAGTCCAGCCGTTCGCATTAAATAATAAAAACCGCATGGAAAGCTCACCTGCGTTGAGCTTTCCTCACAGAAAAGGATGTTTGGTATGCAACAACTATTAAAACTAGGCACATTATCTTTGGCGCTTATGACTTGCCAATTGGCTTCAGCCAATGAATTTTATTCGGCAGATCGTCAATGGTTATTCGGTGATTGGAACGGTGAACGGAAGCAACTGGAAGATCAAGGTTATAAATTTACAGCATCGATTATGAGTCAGGCGGCAACCAATCTGGATGGTGGTTATAACGATGACAATAGTTTTGACAATGCCGCGCAGTTGACCTTAGGTGCCAATTTTGATTTAAATAAAATTGCAGGTTGGGAAAATACTACAGCCGGTTTAATGATTACCAAACGTGATGGTAACGCCCTAACGCTTGAACGAATTAAAGACCCTCGTGCCAGTACCTTGGGCAACAGCCAAGAAATTTATGGTCGTGGCAAAATTTGGCGCTTAACTCAGGCTTGGATCAAAACTGGATTTGATGATAACCGCGTTCAATTCAAAATTGGTCGTATGGGCATGTCTGATGACTTTAACAGCTCGCAATGTGAGTTTCAGAACTTACTTTTGTGTGGTGGACAGTTAGGTAAGTCCATTGGTTCGATTTGGTATAACTGGCCTGTCAGCTTATGGGGCACCAATGTTAAATATCAATTTGCACCAGACTGGTCACTTGGCGTTGGCGTCTATGAAGTCAACCCAGACAATGTCAAAACAGACTCAGACAGTGATGGCTTTAACCTCGATATGGACAATGTCGAAGGGGCGACCATTCCAGTTGAACTGGCGTGGAAACCAAAACTTGCCACATTTAATGGCTTACCGGGTGAATATAAACTCGGTGCACTGTATTCCACAGCAGAAGCTAAAGATGTGGGTACATCAGGAGAAATCCACGATGGTAAATATAGTTTTTGGTTGAATGCTCAACAACAACTGACTCAACACGGGGCTGATCCGAAGCGCGGTTTATATATCAGTTTCAATGGGGTCATCAATGACCGAGACACGACCGCTGTAGAAAGTACACAACAACTGGCACTTTGGTACAAAGGCCCTTTTGATAGCCGTCCAAATGATTCTATTGGTTTTGGTTTGGCCAACTATGTGGTGAATGACCGTGTGACGGATAAGCAAATCGCCACTAACGAAGGTCGTGGTTATTACAGTTATGACGCGCTTGCCAGTGACTATGTCCCAATTCAACATGACGAACTCAATGTTGAGTTGAACTATACCTATCAGTGGTCACCTGCGGTGATGCTCAGACCCAACCTGCAATATATCTATCAACCTTTTGGCGTGAAAGAAGTGGATGATGCTTGGGTGGCGGGTCTTAGCGTTAAGGTGAATTTTTAACCGTATTTAAAGTGAAAGAGTGTTTAAAATGTAAGCAATACTGTTGCTGAGCCAGGGGCTGTTGACACTTCATCTATGCTTGCGACAACGAGTATTTTTTAGATGATACTAGGCGCGAAATACGCAATTTAGTCATTCTAAATAAGTGGTTCGCAACAACGTAGCATCAAAAAATACTCTAGTCCTAAAAGGTTGTGGCTAAAATCTTCACAGACATCGTTATGAAACTTGAAAATAGTCCCACTATTGTCATCGTTCCATGCCTTGCCTGCTCAATTTTAGCCTACAACGCAAGCCATTTATGAAATATCAACAGCCCCTAAACACTCTTTTTTATTGTTGAAGCAAGTTAATTGTGGATGCTCAAAGTTTGGATGTGGTGTGAATGATGCTCAAAACAAAGTAGGAGAGATCATTTAAAACACAGCATTTGGAGTAAAAAGTATGTCCGAAGCACAATCTCAACCCATATTTAAAATATGGTGCTTTATATTAGGCTTAGCTTTATTGCTGACTGGCCTATTCTATTTAATCGGTGGTGGAAAACTGATTAGTCTAGGTGGTTCATGGTACTTCCTTATGGCAGGTTTATTGACCACCATTTCCGCAATATTTATTTTTAGAAAAAAAGTACTGGGTGTCTGGATTTTTGCACTGGTTTTTCTTGGAACTGTGGTTTGGGCACTGTTTGATGCAGGTTGGGATTTTTGGGCACTGCATTCACGTTTAATGTTTCCTGCGGGTTTATTTGCCGCACTGTGTTTTACCTTGCCTGCTATTCGTAAGTACCAATTTCAAATTGCGCCTTCGGCACCCGCTTATGCTTTAGGTGGTTTGACGGTGTTAGGTATGCTCGGTGGTTTGTATGGCATGTTTATTCCACATCCTACAGTCAAAGCCAGTGGTGAAGAACTACCCCTAGTGCCTGTAACGGCTCAAACTCAACAAGTGAATTGGTCGCACTATGGTAATGATGCTGGTGGAAGTCGTTTTGCTGCGTTGGATCAGATCAACCGAAATAATGTATCTAAGTTAAAGGAAGCATGGCGCTTTCAAACAGGCGATATGACCACAGGTACGGGTAATGGCGCAGAAGACCAGCTCACCCCTTTACAGGTGGGCGATAAAGTCTTTTTATGTACACCGCATAACAACATTATTGCTTTAGATGCGGACACAGGTAAACAAATCTGGAAGGCTGAAGTGAATTCTAAAGCCGATGCTTGGGAGCGTTGCCGCGGTGTGGGTTACTTTGACTCGACTCAAGCCCTGGTACAACCGACTTTAGCAGGTGCCAGTGCGGTCACTGCGGTGGCAAACAATACTGCATGTCCACGTCGTATTTATACCAATACACCTGATGGTCGTTTAATTGCAGTCAATGCAGATACAGGTGAACGCTGTAAAGACTTTGGTGTCGATGGAACGGTGAACTTACTGGAAGGTCTAGGTGCGGGCACGCAAGCGCCTCGTTTTGAAGTGACCTCGGCGCCAACCATTGCGGGCACCAGTATCATCGTTGGAAGTCGTATTGCTGACAACTTTGCAGCGGATATGCCCGGTGGTGTAATTCGTGCTTATGATGTGATTACTGGACAGCTACGTTGGGCTTTTGATCCACGTAACCCAAATCCAAACTATGTCCTGAAAGCGGGTGAAATCTATAAACGTAGTTCAGCTAACTCTTGGGCGGCAATGTCCTACGACCCACAAATGAATACGGTATTTTTACCGATGGGAAGTTCGTCGGTCGATGTCTGGGGCGGAAACCGTCAACCTGTAGACCATAAGTACAATTCTTCCGTTTTAGCTTTGGATGCAACCACAGGTAAAGAAAAGTGGGTTTATCAAACTGTTCATAATGACCTTTGGGACTTCGATTTACCTATGCAGCCAAGCTTGGTCGACTTTCCAATGCAAAATGGGCAAACCAAACCTGCTGTCGTCATTGGCACCAAGTCCGGTCAGTTCTTTGTACTCGACCGTGTTACGGGTCAGCCTTTAACTAAAGTGGTTGAGCAGCCTGTAAAAGCTGCAGATATTCCTGATGAGCAATACAGCGCAACTCAGCCACGTTCAGTTGAAATGCCACAGATTGGCAATCAAACTTTGACTGAATCGGACATGTGGGGCGCAACGCCATTTGACCAGTTGATGTGTCGTATTAACTTTAAATCGATGCGTTATGACGGTCTCTTTACTGCACCGGGTTCTGATATATCTTTAAGTTTTCCGGGTTCGTTGGGTGGGATGAATTGGGGCAGTATCGCATTTGACCCAACGCATCGTTATATGTTTGTCAACGACATGCGCCTAGGTCTGTGGATTCAGCTGATTAAACAAACGCCTGAAGACTTAAAACTTGAAGCCAGTGGTGGAGAGAAGGTCAACACAGGTATGGGCGCAGTGCCAATGAAAGGTACACCGTATAAAGTGAATAAAAACCGCTTTATGTCGGTATTGGGCATTCCATGTCAAAAACCACCTTTCGGAACCATGACGGCGATTGATATGAAAACCCGTCAAGTGGCTTGGCAGGTGCCTTTAGGTACGGTTGAAGATACGGGTCCAATGGGTATTAAAATGGGCTTAAAAGCGCCGATTGGTATGCCAACTATTGGTGGTCCAATGGCGACTCAAGGTGGTTTAGTGTTTTTTGCTGCAACACAAGACTTCTACTTACGTGCCTTCAATTCATCTAATGGTGAAGAATTATGGAAAGCGCGTTTACCCGTGGGTAGCCAAGGGACACCGATGAGCTACATTTCTCCAAAAACAGGCAAGCAATATGTGGTCATTTCCGCAGGTGGGGCACGTCAGTCGCCTGATCATGGTGATTATGTGGTTGCGTATAGCTTAGCCGATTAAAACGTTTTATTGTATGGGAAGCCTGTCGAGATGATAGGCTTCCCATTTTTATGCTAATAACAAGCAAGGAAATATTGTGCGATTAACTTATTTGATGCCTGCGCCTTTTAAACAAGCCTTATTGACTGCGGTTATTTTACAATCTATGCATGCTTATGCAGAAACGACAGAATATCAACTTCCTGTCATCACCGTCCAAGCGGTACATACCGATAGCGAGTTGTTATCGACTTCTGCATCAATTCAAAAAGTCCAAGCGGCTACAGTACAAAACAATGCCAATGTTAACCTATCGGAAGTTTTACAAGGGGTTGCAGGCTTACAAATTAATAACCGTGAAAACTATGCGCAAGACTTACAGATTTCGATGCGTGGCTTTGGCGCTCGTTCAACTTTTGGCGTACGTGGCATTCGGATGTATGTCGATGGTATTCCTGCGACCATGCCTGATGGTCAAGGGCAAAGTTCCAATATTGACCTCAATAGTTTGGATCACATCGAAGTACTGACAGGGCCATTTTCATCTTTATATGGTAATTCATCAGGTGGAACCATCTTGGCTGAGACCAAAGAAGGGCAAGGCAAAGACTCAATTCAAGTGGGGCTCAATGCAGGCAGCCACCATAAGCAACAAGCCAATATCCAATTACAAGGGGGTTCCGAACAGGCCAATCAACCCGCTTATGTGATTAGTTCTTCTTATTTTGATACCGATGGTTTTCGAGACCATAGTGCAGCACAAAAAGTATTGAATAATGCCAAACTAACATGGAACTTAGACGATGGCAGTAAAATCAACTGGGTGATGAATCGTGTCGATATTAATGCTGACGACCCACAAGGCCTCAGTCGTGAGCAGTGGAAAACCAATCCGAAACAAGTGAATGACCGTACCAATACTTATAATGTCCGTAAAGAAATTGAACAAACCCAAACGGGACTAACGTGGACGAAGCCGCTGAATGATCAGCAAGAGCTATATAGCATGTTCTATTTGGGCAACCGACAAGTTGTACAATATCAGTCGATTCCAAAGGGGCCACAAGCCAATGCTCGCCATGCAGGTGGCGTGATTGATTTTGACCGAGATTACTATGGTGCAGACTTCCGTTGGACAGGGAAAGAGGTTTTACCGAATACGACTTTGGTTGCCGGTGTGGCTTTAGACCGGATGGTCGAAGATCGTAAAGGCTATAACAATTATAATCATGCAGGTACATTGGGCGTGAAAGGTGATTTACGCCGTAATGAAAATAATACCCTGTGGAATTTAGATCCCTATGTACAAGCCTCATGGCAGTTCTTACCCACGTGGCATCTTGATACAGGCTTACGCTATAGCAATGTACATTATGAGTCAGATGATCGTTATATTGTAGCTGGCAATGGTGATGACAGTGGTTCAACGGATTATCAAAAATTATTGCCTTCTGTGGCCTTAGGCTGGGAAATTTTACCCGAACTTTATGCCTATGCCAGTTATGGCAAAGGCTTTGAAACGCCAACCTTTACCGAAATGGCTTATCCTACATTAGCCACATCGGGAATTAATTTCGATTTAAAACCTGCAAGCAGTGATACTTATGAGCTGGGGGTAAAGTCGCAAAATGCATTTGGCCTATTTACATTGGCAGTTTTCAATACTGTTACTAAAAATGACATCGTGCCTGATGATGCCAATGCGGGACGCAATACATTTCGTAATGCAGAGCAAACCTTACGACAAGGCGCTGAGCTGGCTTGGCAACATCAGCTTTGGCAGGACCTAAAACTTAGTGCAAGTTATAGCTATTTGGATGCCACATTTGATGCCGATATTGCAGCAACCACCACCAAGCCTTTGATTGAAAAAGGGACATATATTCCCGGGATTGCCAAAAACCAAGCGTTTACTCGTATTGCATGGCAACCTGAACAGGGTTTCCAAGCAGGCTTAGAAGCACGCTATATGGATAAAATTTATGTCGATGATATCAACTCAGATACTGCGCCAAGTTATACCGTCATGGCTGCAAATGTCGGCTATTTATGGGTAAACCGTGACTGGAAAGTAAACAGCTATGCCCGAGTCGATAACCTGTTTGACCGTAACTATGTTGGCTCAGTGATTGTGAACGACAGCAATAGTCGCTTCTTTGAACCGGCCGATGGTCGAAACTTTAGCGTTGGCATGAGTGTGACTAAAGCCTTTTAATGGAAATGGTTTGGCTAGGCAAAAAATGCTGCATAGCCAAACCAGATGAATCGCGCCATACGACTGCAAAAGACGCTTTTGTATGGGTGCTCAATCTATTTATGAGTTGCTTTGATATTCCTGAATCACTTCCAGCGCAGCGCGGAACGCCTCTTGAGTTGCAGGTGCGCCGCAATAAGGCAAACTGTGTAAAAGAACTTCTTGAATTTCTTCAACCGTTGCACCGTTATTCAACGCACCACGAACGTGACCTTTCAGTTCCGTTGGACTCTTTTGTGCCGTCAAAAATGCAATGGTAATTAACGAGCGATATTTACGCGGTAAGACACCTTCACGTTGCCATGTTGAACCCCAAGCATGTTCATTAATCCAGTCCTGCAAAGGTTGGGTGAAAGGTACAGTATTGTCTTGAGCACGTTTAACAAAAGATTCGCCCATGACTTCTGTGCGAACTTTTAAACCATTTTCATAATCTTGTTGTGACATGAGAACCTCTGGATGTGGAATGCAAATATAGTAGCCGAGCGGTGTGGTTTTTCATCCGATATTTGGGTTAAAAAGATGTGCGCGGGAGTCATCATTCCCTAAATTTGGGAGTATAGAGATGCTCTTGAACAAGCTGATGATGGTTTTTATGTTTGATTTAAAGGCCATAAAAATACCTATTGGTAACTGAAAATATTTTTGAGTGAGCCCAATAAGAAAGCAGCCGAAGCTGCTTTGAATGATGCTGTTTTGTACTTAAGCAGCTTTAAAGTCATTGATAATAAGTTCTAATCCAGTCGCTTTCTGGATTTGTTCTAGGCTCACATCGCGTGCCAGTTCAACCAGTTTCATACCTTCAGCAGTGATATCCATCACGCCTAAGTCAGTAATGATACGGCTAACGACAGCTTTACCCGTGAGTGGTAGGGTACATTGAGGCACAATTTTTGGCGTGCCATCTTTGGCGCAGTGTTCCATGAGTACCACGACTTTTTGTACACCAGAGACCAAGTCCATTGCGCCGCCCATGCCTTTGACTTTTTTACCCGGAATCATCCAGTTTGCCAAGTCGCCCGTTTCAGAGACTTCCATTGCACCTAATATAGCAATATTGACATGACCACCACGAATCATGGCAAAGGATTCTGAGCTTGAGAAAAATGCAGCCCCTTTACGTGCGGTGACAGTTTGTTTTCCTGCATTAATCAAGTCTGCATCGACTGCATCACGGGTTGGAAACTCATCAATACCGAGCAAGCCATTTTCTGACTGCAACCAAACATTGATCCCTTCGGGTAGATAATTGGCCACTAAGGTCGGTAAGCCAATACCTAAGTTGACATAAAAACCATCTTCGAGTTCAAGGGCAGCACGCTGCGCCATTTCATTACGTGTCCAAGCCATAATTAAGCTTCCTCTGCTTTAATGGTCAGTTGTTCGATCTGCTTTTTTGGGGTGGCATTAAGCACCACGCGGTTGATGTAGATACCCGGTAAATGGATGTCATCTGGATCAATTTCACCAATTTCAACCACTTGTTCAACTTCGGCAATCGTGAATTTGCCTGCCATGGCACAGTCAGGGTTAAAGTTACGTGCTGTTTTACGGAACACTAAGTTCCCTGCTTTATCGGCTTTGTAGGCTTTCACTAAAGCAATGTCCGCAGTAAGGGACATTTCTAAAATATGCGGACGACCATGAAAGTCGCGGACTTCTTTGCCTTCGGCAATGAGGGTACCTACACCTGTTTGGGTGAAAAATGCAGGAATACCTGCGCCGCCTGAACGTAGTTTTTCTGCGAGTGTACCTTGCGGAGTGAGCTCAACTTCAAGTTCACCATTGAGATACTGACGCTCAAACTCTTTATTTTCACCGACATAAGAGGCAATCATTTTTTTAATTTGTTTGGTTTCTAATAATTTACCTAAACCGAAGCCATCCACACCTGCATTATTCGAAATACAGGTTAAACCTGTGACACCTGTATCTTTTAAAGCATCAATTAATGCTTCTGGAATACCACAGAGGCCAAAACCACCCACGGCAACCGTTTGATTATTGGCAACCACATCAGCTAATGCTTCGGCTGCATTTGCGACGACTTTATTCATCTTTTATTTCCTGATCTTCCTTGCTTGTTATTTTTTTAGCATTGCGCTGCACTTTTTAGAAATTGAATCTTTCTAACGTATAATAAGAAAAACTCATTAATGCAGAATATTTACGAAGAAAAATAAATAAAAGAAGAGTCAAAGCATGTGGTAAAGCCATGCAAATAATCATACGGCTTATTCTGAGCTATCAAACTTTAGCTTCAGTTTCGTCCAGAGAAGGGGAGAGAGCTTCGCTTAGAAATGATGCCAAAGTGTGGTTTCAATAAATTGGGACGACATGTTAGACAGTTCATAATCTTTTTTATAAATAATGCCCACCGCGAGTTGTGCTTGATTGTCCTTAATTTCAACCAATACATTTTTTTCAAGATCGATGAATTTTTGGAAATGCCGTGGAATCGCACTGACACCCATACCATAGGCAACAAAGTGAGATAGAGAACTGATTTGGTGGCATTCGACTTTCAAATCCAACACCACTTGATGCGCCGCACACTGCTCCTCAATCACATGCCGAATAATCGAGGGGTTTTGTAAGGTCACAAAAGGATAAGAGCAGAGTTCAAGCCATGTCACGCTTTTTTGTTTGGCTAAGACGTGGTGTTTGGGCAGCAGAGCCAAAAAGTCTTCATTGAATATAGGCTGAAAAATCAGTTGATCATTGGCCTTGGGCTCAAAACAAATGCCAATCTCAAAGATGCCTTCTTGAACTTTTTCAATGATTTTTTCATTGGTGATGTCATGGATTGAAAAACTGATGTTAGGGTGCAACTGTGAAAAATCATGCATCACTGCGGGGAGTACTGCATGAGTGGCAAAGGGCATTGAGGCAATATTTAAAGTGCCACGGTTAAGTTTAAAGCGCTGTTTGACATCTTTTTCCATATCCTCCCAGTTGGCCAAGAGCTTTTTGGCATAGGGAATGAGGGACTGACCTTCAAGGGTGATTTCTACCCGACGTGTGTTGCGTTTAAACAGTTTTCCACCGAGTTCTTCTTCTAATGTTTTAATGCTTAAGCTGAGAGCGGATTGGCTCAGACACAGCTCATTGGCTGCATTGGCATAATTAAGCGTACGTGCAAGGACCAAAAAGGCTTTTAATTGTTTGAGTGTCATGAGCTTCCCTGAGCAATGATGCAACACGATGTTGAAAGAAAATGAACGTGTTGTTCTCAAATGGTTTACATGAAAAATACAACAGACGGTCAAAACAGATCAAGTGATGGAAGTGGGTGTCATTTTTATCAAGTCGTCAAAGCAGTATAAGTCGAACAGCATGATAGTCTGTAAAAATATGTTTTAACTGAATGAAAAATATAAAAATTGGTTATTTCGTGCGATTTTGGAATTTTACCTTTAACTTGATGCAATTAGTTTTATCAGTCTTGCTAGGGCTTGGATATTAATCAATTTTTCTTCTTACTCAATGATTATTTTCAAACAATGCATGGGTTTATATGCATTATAGTCTGACCCATAAGCTGAAATATTAATGCTCTGATGGATAAATATAGTACATAGATCAGAGTGCAAATAGACATTTCGTCATGAGGGAAATAGACGGTCTATGAATGCGTATTCGGTCTTTCTACACAGGCTGATTGCACTGTGACTCAACTAGATTTGACATCATTCGCCATTAATATCACAGCACATCAAGACATATTTTCTTTAAGGATGGAGTAAAAAATATGTGGGATTTGGGTGTAATTTTATTGTCTCTTGGGCTACTGATGTATACAGCCTACAGGGGTTTTTCTGTCATTCTTATGGCACCAATTTGTGCCTTGTTAGCGGTTTTACTGATTAACCCCGCTAACGTTTTGCCTTTTTATTCAGGCGTATTTATGCCCAAAATGGTTGGGTTTATTAAAGATTATTTCTTGGTGTTTTTACTCGGTGCCATTTTCGGTAAAGTGGTTGAAATGTCAGGGATTGCAGAATCCATTGTGAACCTGATTGGCTCTAAAAATGCAATGTTAACCGTTGTGCTTTTAGGGGCGATTTTAACCTATAGCGGTGTCAGTCTATTTGTGGTGGTCTTTGCAGTTTATCCATTTGCAAATCAACTCTTTAGACAAGCCAACATTCCAAAGCGTTTGATTCCGGGAACCATTGCCCTTGGTGCATTTACGTTTACCATGGATGCCTTGCCGGGAACCCCGCAAATTCAAAACGTTATTCCGACGACCTTTTTTGGTACAGACATTTATGCAGCTCCTTTTCTCGGTTTGATTGGTGCGGTATTTGTTCTAGCAACGGGCTTGAGCTATTTGGAATGGCGTCGCCGTGTAGCTGCTCGAAATGGCGATGGTTATGCCACAGGCATTGAGCTGACAGAAGCCGAGCAACAACAACTTAAGCAAAACTTAGATACAACATCAAATGGTTCTACCGCGCGTCAATGGTTGGCTTTTGTACCGCTCATTTTAGTTGCTGTGACCAATAAGTATTTATCCACTGCAATTAAAGAATGGTATCCAAACGGTTTTGATTTCAATGCTATTGGACTTGCAGCTTACTCTGTCGATGTTGCCAAAACTTCTGCCATTTGGGCCGTGGGCTTGGCCTTAATTGTGGGCATTATCACAGCCATTTCATTTGACTTCCGCCGTGTCTATACGGGCTTCAAAGATGGCGTTAATGCCAGTATTGGCGGGTCTTTACTTGCAGTGATGAATACTGCATCTGAATATGGTTTTGGTGCGATTATTGCGGCTTTACCAGGCTTTGCGATCATTAGTCATGCATTGGGTAATACCTTTACCAATCCACTGGTCAATGGTGCAGTCACCACGACAGTTTTAGCAGGCGTGACGGGTTCAGCCTCTGGTGGTATGAGTATCGCGCTCAGTGCGATGGCGGATCAGTACAATGCTGCCATTCTAGCCATGGGTATTCCACCCGAAGTGATGCATCGTATTGTTGCGATGGCATCAGGCGGTATGGATACCTTACCGCATAACGGCGCTGTGATTACCTTGCTTGCTGTGACAGGTTTAACCCATAAACAATCCTATAAAGACATTTTTGCCATCACCATTATTAAAACCATCGCGGTATTTGTTGCTATTGCTGCCTTTACTTGGTTTGGTATTGTTTAAGACTTTGGAATTAAAAAAGAAGACAACGGAGTACATGATGAGCCAACTGTTAAAAGATAAAGTTGCATTTATTACTGGTTCAGCCAGTGGTATTGGACATGAAATTGCAAAGAAATTTGCCAATGAAGGTGCAAAAGTTGTCATTTCTGATATGAATGCCCAGAAGTGTGCTGAAACGGTGGCGGCACTTCAAAAGCAAGGTTTTGAAGCATTGTCTGCGCCTTGCGATGTGACCGATGAAGAGGCATATAAAACAGCGATTGAACTGACTCAGAAAACCTATGGGCGGTTGGACATCCTCATTAATAATGCGGGTTTTCAGCATGTTGCTGTCATTGAAGACTTTCCAGCCGCGGTCTATCAAAAGCTGATTAATGTCATGTTGGTGGGGTCGTTCATTGGCATTAAGTACGCATTTCCAATCATGAAAGCACAGCAGTTTGGTCGCGTGATTAATATGGCCTCGATTAACGGTCTGATTGGATTTGCTGGCAAGGCCGGCTACAACAGTGCTAAGCATGGTGTGATTGGTTTGACCAAAGTGGCGGCTTTAGAGTGTGCGCGAGATGGCATCACCGTAAATGCCCTGTGTCCGGGCTATGTCGATACACCGTTGGTACGCGGTCAAATTCATGACTTGGCTAAAACCCGAAATGTCAGTGAACAAAGTGCATTAGAAGATGTGATTTTGGCGATGGTGCCGCAAAAACGCTTACTGAGTGTAGAAGAAATTGCGGATTATGCGATCTTTCTTGCCAGTGATAAGGCGGGCGGTGTAACGGGTCAAGCCGTGGTGATGGATGGTGGTTATACCGCGCAATAACTTAGCTCAGCACACGTTTAAAAACTGAAAGCCTCGGATGTTCGTATCTGAGGCTTTTTATAGTGATAGGTTTTGTAAAAAAGAGTGGAAAGAGGACAGCTCAATTGTCAAAAATAAAATTGAATAAAAATAACCATTTATAAATCAATAAAAAGATAGATTTTTATTTTTATCTTATTGAATGGATTATTCTTTTATTAAATAGCATTGCAAATTACAGCTTCTGCCACACTTGATTTTCATCATCAAAAGACACCGTAAAATTAAAACGAGAATCTGCCGTTACCAAGTAACCAGTAGGTGTTTTCATGAGAACTTTGAGCACAGTACCTTCTTCAAAGTTAATGGGTGGAAAGTCTTCTTTTGTCAGTGTGAGTGGTTTGATCAGTTCAAGTACTAGGGTTTCCATGTCATAGATCCAATAGTTTTTAATGAAAAGATAGTAGCATGAAGTCATTTTAAAATGTGCAAACTTCATTCTTTTATACATAAAATCAACAAGTAATCGTATGGTTGTCAGATAAATACCGTCATTGCACTCGCTTTAAATCCTAAGCAATTTTTCAGTTTGAAGCCCAAAAGTTGTAAGCAATAAAATATCATTTTAAATCTGAGGCCAAGTCCTTTCCTATTTTTATAAGTTATTGAAATAATTTATTTTGATTGTTATGTGACTGATCAAGTCGGAAAATAATGTCCTGAGCTCTTGTGAAGGGGCATACAAATCAAATAACGTATAACCCAATAAAGATAAGTAAAGTGTACAAACTTGCTGTAATGCGATTGTACTAAATTAAGAAATAAGGATTAGTATGCACGGATTGCATACCTGAAATATAAAAGGGATATATATCGTTCATGTTTAAGTCATTTTTCCCAAACCCTAGATGGTTCTTCATTTCGGTATTATTTTGGTCAGTGATCAATGTCGTACTGTGGTACACAGGGGGAAATACATGGGGAAGTGCCATAGGTTGGCCGCAAGGTTATGCAACGGCTGAACTGCCTATTGGAGTGAGCCGTTTTTGGTCTCCGTCTTTTCTGTGGTTCTATCTCTGGTTTTTTATAGCAACAACACTTTTTGCCTTATTTTGGCGTTTTGTCTCAGATAATAAATGGCAACGCTGGTCGATTTGGGGCTCCGCGTTTATTCTGTTTAACATCTGGTTTGGCGTACAAGTGAGTGTTGCCATCAACGCATGGTATGGACCATTTTGGGATCTCATTCAAAGCATGCTTGGTAAAGGGGGGAACATTAAAGACCTATATATGGGTACTTTAACCTTCTTGTATATTGCGATGGTTGCGGTCACTTTCGCAGTGATCAATGCCTTTTTCACCAGCCACTATGTATTTCGGTGGCGTACAGCGATGAATGAATACTACACCCAACACTGGGAAAAATTGCGTCATATAGAAGGGGCATCACAACGTGTGCAAGAAGACACTATGCGCTTTGCTACCATTTTAGAAGATTTGGGCGTTGAGTTGATCAAGGCTGTGATGGTATTGGTGGCTTTCTTACCAATTCTATTTGAGCTTTCAAAGCATGTTCCTGAATTGCCTATTGTGGGTGAAGTAAAGCATTCCCTAGTTTGGGCTTCTATTATTTGGGCTATTTTTGGTACGGTCTTGCTAATGGTAGTGGGAAGTAAACTGCCGGGCTTAGAGTTTAACAATCAAAAAGTAGAAGCGGCCTATCGTAAAGAATTGGTGTATGGGGAAGACCATGCAGATCGTGCCCAACCTGCAACACTGGTCGAACTGTTTAGCAGAGTACGAAAGAATTATTTTAGACTTTATTTTCACTATGCTTATTTTAACTTAGTTGCGACATGGTATCGACAACTGGATATTTTATACAGTTTGGTGGTGTTATTTCCCGCAATTGCAGCAGGCAAAATGACTTTAGGTTTAATCAACCAAATTGGTAATGTGTTTGATAAAGTACGAGAGTCATTTCAATATCTAATTTTGTCATGGAAAACCATTATTGAACTGCTCTCGATTTATAAGCGTCTTAAGGCTTTTGAATCGACTTTGGATGACTAAATATTTTTGATGTATCTCACCTGCTGTTCATGGCAGGTTTTTTATGTGCTCAAGCATCGTTTTGTCTGTAACTTCTGTTGTGTGGTTCAAACTAAGTTTATGAAATGTTGTTGGGTTTAACATAAAACAAAGCAGAATGATGTGTGCATCAAACTAAAATAAATAATAAAAACAGTTATTTAAGTTTGTTATTTTATGAGCTTTCCGCTAATGTTTTTATGCGGGTGTTTAAGAGTAAAGTCGTAGTGAATTATAAAATTTTATGTGTATTTGGGGTTTTGGGGAGTGTATTGCAGGGCTGTACCAGTCTGGGAAATATAACACAAACAGCTTTTACAAATATTGCATCACCACAAGAACTAATCGTAGAACGAAAAATTAATGATACCGATAAAAATAGCAAAGAATACGTGTATCACACGGTAGGCGTAAAAAATGAAAAAGAGATCGAGGCGCTATATCCACGGAGCATGTTCAGTCAGTATTGCCAAGCACATGGTGGCCGTTTTAGTCAGACACAAAAAAGTAGTTTCAGTTTAGTGAAAGATCCGTGGGCGAAAAAGTTGCTTCGTACCTATAACAGTTTAAAACAGGGCACGGGTACTTTTCGTTGCCAACTCAATAATGGCGAACAGTGGCTGGTGAGTATTGAGGCAGTGTCTGAACGTAAACTGCCTAATTCAAATGATACGCGTGTAGTGAATCTACAAAGTAAAGTACTGACTGAGCCAGCACCACGGAGTATGGCCCCTATTACGCCAAGCAAAAAAGCGGTAACGAAGGCACCTGCGACCAAGGCAGAGGTGAAGAAAGAGGAAGAAAACAAAAAAGAAGTAGAGCCTAAAAAAGAAAACAAAGAAGTACCACCTAAGGCTGTCAAAGCTGTAGAAACACCACAGCAGCAACAGGCCAAACTGTATGTGTCTGCACGCCGTGATATTAACAGTGGACGCAACCAAGTCGCTGCCTGTAACAGTGCACAACGCGCATATAACTATGGTCGTTTGCCGGGGTCGGATGCCTCAAATGTCTATACCGAATCGGGCATATTAGTTGCACGTTGTTTAACGGGTATTCCAAGTTATAGCAGTCGTTTTTCCAACCCTAAAGGGCAGGCAAAATATGTTTTGCAGAACTTAGCCAAAAATCATAACCACACAGGTGCTAAAAATATGCTCAAGCAAATGAAGTAAGATTTTAGGCTGTTTGCGACCGCACTTCATGTGAGCACCTCAACCAAAGGAAATACATCATGAGTAATGTGCAAACCCCAGCCACCTATTTTACTGCGCCTTTGCTAGATCAGACCGTGCAAGAAATAGACGTTGATATTTCAGCTCAGCCTTATTTTTACAACAATGGCGGAACACCCGAGTATTTAGCCGAAGTATCAGATGCTATTGAGCTGATTCAAGCATCCTCAACCAACGCCCATATGAGTAGGGGGCATGTTTATGATGTACCCAAAGAAATAGCGACGATCCAAACCCATTGGGGAGAGCAGACCCAATTAGCGTTCGCAGGAAACTCTTTTGAGTTTATGCCACTCAAAGCCACGCCAGAAACTGCTGCCGCATTTGGTATGACTTTGGTGAAAGCTAGACAGGCGATAGAGGTACAGGCTACGCAGAAAAAGTTGTCTCAAATTAAATATCAATATGGCATGTTGGCCGGTCATTTTTTCCCTTATGACCCAACTCAAATCAATCTAGATGCAAAAACCTTATATCCCTTTGTCGTCACAGACCTAGAGCATCATGACTTTCCGCATGTATTTGCTTCGACCGATCCAAATAAACTACCTTTAGTAATTTCAGCAGGACGATATTTTCCAAAAGACCGAAAAATTTACTTGGCTGATTTGTGGGTAGAACATGGTGACGCACTTTATATTCCTGAAATGCCGAAGCAAGTTGCTCCTGAATTTATCGATTTACATAATAACCGTAATGCTGCTTTAGCGTGTTGGAAGGGCGAAAGTAGTCAATCTACGATTCAGATGTATACTTTGCTTGACCCCAAAGGTTACTTCTATTGGTTTTGGAATGCATGCCCGACCATACACCCACAGCTCACTGCCTTTGAAACTGCTGAGTTAAATAGGGAAATCGCTTGAATTGAGCGATTTAATTTTCTCCAACTACACGGTAATTTTACAGTTCCATAACAGGCTGATTGGCGGGCTTTGTGATACAAAGAATGCAATTGTTGATTGGAGTTGAGTTTATGTCACAGCCTGTTTTAAGCGTTTTACGTGGTCGGTCTTCTGTTATTTTTCGTCATGCTGTTTTGGCAGCAGCCTTGTGTGGTTCAGTCCAAGTTGCAACGGCCAGTACTACAGTCGACCAATTGAGTAATTGTTTGGTGAAGTCAACGACAGCAACAGATAAAACCACTGTGTTGCAGTGGACGTTTGCGGCACTGGCTGCACATCCTGATCTGAAGGTGTATAGCAATGTCACCGATGCACAGCGGACACAGCTAGATAAAAACTTAGCACAAGTATTACAACGCATTTTGGTGGAGCAATGTTCAGCGCAGACTAAAGCCGTGATTCAAGCTGAAGGCTTACAAGCGGTTGGAGACAGCTTTCAAGAACTTGGACAGATTACAGGTGAGGAAATTTTAAAGAACCCTGAAGTGAAAGGGCAGTTGCAAGGCGTACTGCGCTATGTGGATTTGAATAAATTGGTCACGACTTTTTTAACCCCAGAAATTTGGAATAAGTTAGGCGTGACGAGGTAGTTTAATCGATTAAAATATTTGAAAATTATGAATAGTAAGAACTGTTTATAAACTGAATCGAAAGCATTAATGTTATAAAAAAAGCTCCTTGAATCGCAGGAGCTTTTTTATTTTTGAATCTAAAGGCTGATAGGCCATCTCATAAAAGATTCATTTGAGGAACAACACAATTAAATCGTCACAGTCGCTCCTAAAGCTTGAATAAACTGTGCCATCCAAGCAGGGTGGGCAGGCCAAGCTGGTGCTGTGATCAAGTGTCCATCGGTTACAGCTTCAGTCACTTCAATGTCCGCATAAGTCCCACCAGCAAGTTTCACCTCGGCTGCGCACGCAGGGTAAGCTGAACAAGTACGGCCTTTGAGTACATCGGCTGCTGCAAGAATTTGAGCACCATGACAAACTGCTGCAATTGGCTTTTTCGCAGCATCAAACTCACGCACAATCTCAAGAATACGTTCATTCATGCGTAAATATTCGGGCGCACGTCCACCGGGAATGACTAAACCGGCATAGTCCGCAGTGTGTACCGCTTCAAAGTTGTAGTTGATCGCAAAGTTATGACCGCGTTTTTCACTATAGGTCTGCTCACCTTCAAAGTCATGAATGGCTGTGGCGATGCTTTCACCTTCATTTTTATCGGGACAGACTGCGTGAACGGTATAACCGAGACCTGTTAAAAACTGAAAAGGCACCATAGTTTCATAGTCCTCGGCATAGTCACCGACGAGCATTAAAATTTGTTTTGACATTTTTAAACCCTCTTTATTGTTTGTGCGTATTTATGTTCAATTTTGATCTAAATTAGCACAGTTCAGATGTCATTTTTAAGTCATTCAGTGCTCTTTAGTCGTATAACCGAAGTCATTTTTTATAAAAAGCCCTAAATCAATTGAGGCGTTTTAACTGTCTATAAAAGCATGATAAATCAATCAGTTTATATATTCATTGATATGAAATTACTATGCTCACATGTTAATAGTCTAATGTGCAGGCTTTGCCCTGATATTCATAACGGTTGACATCATATTTTTGACCATTCCAGCGGTAAACAGCAAAACAAAATCCGGGGCCACCATTTTCAATATCTGGCCAGCCATCTTTTCCTTTGGTTTTTAGAAAAGTTGGGATGCCCATGTTTTCAAAAATGAGTTTCCATGTTCCATTTTTCTGCTGCGAAACAATGTGGTAGCCCGTACCCGTATTGCCATAGCACATGGTGCTGTAGTCTGAAATGACTGCGTCTTTTAAACCGTCACCATTTAAGTCTTTGTATGTGGTGATTTCACCTGTGTCGCAGCTGCCTTCCCAGCCATGTTTTGTTTTTGAAAAGCCTGCGGCTTTAAATATTTGGTTAGCTTCTTTAGCTGGAACATTGGGTTTAGTTTCTGCAAAGATGGTGGTGCTGAGGAAGGCAAGGGTAGAAAGTGTAAGAATGCTAGTTTTCATTTTGTCCTAAAGTTTTTAAGTTTGTTTTGGATGAAGTAATAAAAATTTTCTCTGTACACGACAAAAATAGATAACTCATTGAAATAATGTCACAATAATTGTTTTCTAACGACGAATACTATGACACATCTCAATGAGT
>NZ_LSOD01000034.1:0-18915 GCF_001592855.1 Acinetobacter sp. BMW17 | reverse complement strand
CTTGAAAGTGCCGACCGTGGAAGGGATTCATCTGCTGTATCTCGAAATAAATAAGATATTTAGCTTATCATGTCAGCCTATTTGCAACAGTGCCCTCTTTCTTCTGTGACCCTTTGAAGTTCTTTTTTTTGTATGAGAGGGCTTTGTTGCACAAAGCTATTCTTGAAGGCTTCTTCAGCAATATAATTTCCAGATGAAGAAGCCTGCACCTAAAATCTACCGTACAACCAATTGGTCCTCGTATAACCAAGCTTTAATCAAGCGTGGGAATATTTCAATCTGGTTTGATCCGAAGACCCAATGGTATGCACAACCACAAGGCAAGCACGGACGAAATCAAACTTATTCCGATACAGCGATTCAATGCTGTTTAATGATCAAATCTCTATTCCGTCTTTCTTTACGTATGGTCACTGGCTTTGCTCAAAGCCTGATTAAACTCAGTGGCTTGAATTGGACAGCACCAGATTACTCCACCCTCTGCAGACGACAAAAGCATATTGATATTGCGATAAGCTATCAGAAAAGTCGTGATGGGTTACACCTACTCGTCGACTCTACAGGTTTAAAATTTTTAGGTGAAGGCGAATGGAAGCGTAAGAAACATCAGCCTGAATACCGTCGGCAATGGCGTAAACTGCATATTGCTATAGATGCTGAAACACTGCAAATACGTGCCGTTCAGCTTACGACAAATAATGTCAGTGATTCACAAGTACTAGGTGATTTACTGGATCAAATCCCACTAGATGAGCGAATAGATTCTGTCTATACCGATGGGGCGTACGACACGAAGTGCTGCAGACAATTGATTGCAGATCGTCAAGCACATGCAGTAATTCCACCCAGAAAGAATGCCAAGCCCTGGAAAGATTCTAAAATCAGTTCAATAGAACGAAATGAGTTACTTCAAACGGTTAAACATTTAGGCAGAACCCTATGGAAAAAATGGTCGGGCTATCACCGTCGCAGTTTGGTGGAAACCAAGATGCATTGCATCAAATTATTAGGAGATAAGCTGACTGCAAGACATTTTCAAAGTCAGGTCAATGAAATTCATGCGCGTGTGGCAGTTCTGAATAGATTTACGGAATTAGGTAGACCTCACACCCAAGTTGTCACTTAAATTTGAATGGATTGGGGAAAACTCAGCTTTTGAATGTTTATGCAACAAAGCCATTCCAATTTAGAATGTTTTCTGCCTTACAAAGTAATCTTTTGTTTATTTAGTTTTTATAAGACTTATAAGATGAAATTAACTCATTGAGCCTAAAGCTTCATATAAGTATGAAACTTTATTACTCTAAAAAAATTTAGTAGGTCATGTTGGATTGCTTCAGTATGAGTCTTTATTTTTTTAGCTTAGGTCTTACTACGTAAAATCAAAGGGTTGAGAGTAAACCAGTATGATAATTTTTTACTCTCACACATTTTTAGCTTTGCCAATTCTGCAAGTGGATCACCAGATTCTATGATTTTAGGCTGTTGAGGATCATAACGTTTAATCCAGACATAAAGACTATGCGTGGTTGTACCTAAACGTGCGGCAACTTCAGCCACACTATGACCTTTTTCAGTCACTTGCTTTACTGCTTCAATTTTGAATTCTTCAGGGTATCGCTTACTGCTAATAAGCACCTCGTTAATTAGCCATTTTATTGGAACATCATCGACTCAAATCTCTATTTGCAACAGTGCCTTCTTCTTTAATTTATATATAAATAGACGACTGGTCTATTTTTGTATATAGTTGCTGCATGATCACAGCAAAAACCGCAGTGTGGATTAATTTTTATAGTTGACGCGATTAATAACGGTGGTTTTTCAAATCATTAACTGATTTTTGAGGATAAAAATATGCTGAATTTTGACTTTTATAATCCAACCCGTATTCTTTTTGGTGCCGACACGATTGTCAAAATCAATGACTATGTGCCTGCAGAAGCACGGGTATTAATGCTGTATGGTGGCGAAAGTGCCCGTAAAAATGGCACATTAGCTGAAGTGCGTGAAGCATTAGGTACACGAGAAATTCACGAATTCGGAGGAATCGAACCGAATCCGAGCTATGAAACCCTAATGAGAGCAGTAGAACTGATTCGTGAACAAAAGCTTGATTTCTTAATGGCTGTCGGCGGTGGCTCGGTGATTGATGGCACCAAATTTATTGCAGCAGCAGTCAATTATGCAGGTGATACATGGGAAATTTTAGAAACCCATGGCACTCAAATTAGCCAAGCTTTGCCTTTTGCCAGTGTACTCACTCTTCCGGCAACCGGTTCAGAAATGAACAACGGTGGGGTAGTTACCCGAAAATCGACCCAAGCCAAACTTGCATTTAGCAGTCCCTATGTTTTTCCGCAATTTTCGGTGCTAGACCCGAATAAAACCTATAGCTTGCCGACGCGCCAGTTGGCAAATGGCGTGGTCGATGCATTTATTCATGTCATGGAACAGTACTTAACTTACCCTGTCAATGCACAAGTACAAGATCGTTTTGCCGAAGGTCTATTGCAAACCCTGATTGAGATTGGACCGAAAGTCTTGGAAGATTCGGCAGATTATGACACGCGTGCCAATTTGATGTGGACCGCCAGCATGGCACTGAATGGCCTGATTGGAGCAGGTGTACCACAAGATTGGTCGACCCATTTGATTGGACATGAGCTCACGGCTTTACATGGTATTGATCATGCTCGTACCTTAGCAATTGTGTTGCCGGCCAATCTACAAGTACGTCGTCAAGAGAAGCGAGAAAAATTACTACAATATGCGACTCGTGTCTGGCAGATTGTCGAAGGTGATGAAGAACAACGTATTGATGCAGCCATTGCCCGTACTCGAACCTTCTTTGAGCAACTCGGACTGCCAACTCGTCTTAGCGATTATCAATTGGGGGCGACAGATATTGAGATCATCATTACGCAACTCGAATCACACAATCTGACCCAGTTAGGTGAACATAAAAATGTTTCATTAGAGATCAGTCGCCAAATTCTCGAGACGAGCCTCTAAACAAGCGTATCTGTCATGGTCACGCCACACGGCATGTGATCATGTAACGATGCTCCCCCAATCCTAAAAATTATCAGAGAAATAATATGAAAATTTTACTCGTTCTGACCTCACATGCACAACTAGGCAATACTGGTGAGAAAACAGGTTTCTGGCTAGAAGAACTTGCTGCACCGTATTACACCTTTATTGATTCCGGGGCTGAAGTCACGCTGGCTTCACCTCAAGGTGGGCAGCCACCACTCGATCCGAAAAGTAACTTAGCCGATGCACAAACTGAAACCACACATCGTTTTGAGGCGGATCCAACTGCAATGCAAGCATTGGCACAGACGCAAAAACTTAGCGAAATTTCTGTTGCTGATTATGATGCAGTGTTTTATCCGGGCGGGCATGGTCCATTGTGGGATTTAGCAGAAGATCCGATTTCAATTGCTCTGATTGAACAGGCGATTCAGTTTGGAAAACCAGTTGCAGCAGTTTGTCATGCCCCGGGTGTTCTTCGTCATGTGAAAGAGAGTAATGGAATGCCTTTAGTCAGCGGTAAATCTGTGACTGGTTTTACCAATACTGAGGAGGCCGTTGTAGGGTTGACCGAAATTGTACCGTTTTTGGTCGAAGACATGCTCAAAGAAAATGGTGGTCATTATTCTAAAGCGGGTGATTGGCAAGTGCATGTCCAAGTAGATGGCTTACTGGTTACTGGACAAAATCCCGCCTCTTCTGCTGCAACCGCCACAGCATTACTTCAATTGTTAAAATAAGGAGTAGTCAATGTCTGCATATGTGGTATTTACCCGTGAGCAAACTTCTGATTCTGAGCAACTGGTGCAATATGCAGAGAAAGCCCCACTTGCTCGTGAAGGTCGTGAGTTAACAGCATTGGCTTTTTATGGTCAATTAGAAGTGCTCGAAGGCAATGAAATTGAAGGAGCTGTCATTCTACGCTTTCCTGATATGGCGGCAGCGCGAGACTGGTATCACAGTCCTGCCTACCAAGAAGCATTACAACATCGTCTGAAAGGGGCGACTTATCGTGTTTTTATGATCGAAGGTATCGAAGAAGCACTCTAATAGGGTGGTAACAAAATTAATCAGAGTATGTTTTTGATTACAAAATCTGGAAAATAATATGGCTTATGCATCTATTAATCCTTATAACGGTGAAGTACTAAAAACCTTTCCTGTTGCAAGTGATACAGAAGTAGAACAAATCCTCACAAACGCTCATCAAGCATTCTTGGCTTGGAAAGATCGATCGGTTTCTGAGCGTTGTGTGATTTTGCAACGTGCCGCTGATCTCCTGCGTGCAGATGCGAATAGATACGCAGGTTTGCTTACTCTTGAAATGGGTAAAATCACCAGTGAAGCATTGGCAGAAGTTGAAATTTCTGCACGTATTTTCGAATATTACGTTCAGAATGCAGAGTCTTTACTGGCTGATGAGCAGTTACCATTTGATCCTAATGAAGGGCAAGCAACACTAGTTCATGAACCCTTGGGTATTATATTGGCTATTGAGCCTTGGAACTTTCCTTATTATCAAATTGCACGCATTTTGGCGCCGCAATTAGCAGCTGGTAATACATTGATTCTCAAACATGCATCCAATGTCCCACAATGTGCTTTAGCTTTTGAAAAATTGATGTTAGATGCAGGTCTTCCTGTAGGTACTTTCAGTAATATCTTTGCAACAAGACAGCAAATTAAGACTATCTTGAATGATCCACGCGTACATGGAGTCGCGTTAACAGGTTCAGAAGGTGCAGGCTCTGTTGTTGCTTCCCAAGCAGGGCAGGCATTAAAAAAATCCACATTGGAATTAGGAGGCGCAGATGCATTGGTGGTTCTGCGTGATGCGGTATTAAAAGAAACTGTAAAATGGGCAGTAAAAGGCCGTCATTCAAATGCAGGTCAAGTATGTATTTCATCTAAAAGAATAATCGTTGTAGATGAAATTTATGATGAATTTTTAACACTCTATACAGAAGGTGTTGCACAACTAAAAGCAGGGAATCCTTTTGATGTAGAAACTACATTGGCACCTCTATCCTCACAGGCAGCTGCTGAAGAAGTACGTGAGAAAATTCGTCAAGCAGTTATACATGGTGCTATTGCTACTGAAGTAGGAGCTAGAGTGCCGAGTCAAGGGGCTTTTGTGCAACCAACTATCCTGACTAATCTAACCCCTGAAAATCCAGCGTATTATTGGGAGTTTTTTGGTCCTGTTTCAATGATTTTACGTGCTAAAGATGAACCAGATGCAATTGATATAGCTAATGATTCGCCTTTTGGTCTGGGTGGGTCGGTCTTTACAGAAGATACAAAACATGGTGCTGAAGTAGCTAAGCGTATTTCGAGTGGAATGGTATTCGTTAATCGACCTGCTTTTTCCAATGCAAATCTTCCCTTTGGAGGAATCAAACGTTCTGGTTATGGGCGTGAACTTATCGGTCTTGGTATCAAAGAATTTATTAATCATAAACTGATTTATGTTACTGATAGTAAAACCAAAGCCTAGCCTCTAATACCCTTTTACCCCTTTATTTTTTCTGTTGCAGGAAGGAGGGGTATTTTTTTTAAAATTTAGATCAATTATGGTCATGATCACTTGGAAACAATGAAATGAAAGCCAGCAAATTTTTTCAAAACCTGAGCTTAGGCCCGTATGTTTTGCAAAACCGTATTGTATTGCCACCATTAACGCGGTCGCGCAGTACTCAGCCAGGGAATATTCCAAATGAGTTGATGGCGACCTATTATCAACAGCGTACCGGGGCTGGATTTATGGTCACCGAAGGTACGCAAATCGAGCCACGTGGTCAAGGCTATGCTTGGACTCCTGGTATTTACAGCCCTGAACAGATTACTGGATGGCGTAAAGTGACCGAAGCAGTGCATGCTAAAGGAGGCATTATTTTTGCGCAACTTTGGCATGTTGGGCGTGTTTCACATACATCTTTGCAACCCAATCATGCAGCACCGGTCGCACCCTCGGCTATTGCGGCTGATAGCAATGTTAAAGTCTTTATTGAGACGGGGCCCAATGCAGGGACCTTAGCTGATCCCTCCATGCCACGTGCTTTAAGCAATGCAGAAGTTAAAGAGTTAGTACAACTCTATGCTCAAGCTGCACGCAATGCCTTGGCTGCCGGTTTTGATGGGGTTGAAATTCATTGTGCAAATGGTTATTTGGTGAATCAATTTATCTCTGCACATAGTAACCACCGTGAAGATGAATATGGTGGATCACTAAACAACCGTTTGCGTTTTTTACGTGAAGTGGTACAGGCGGTTGCCGAGGTGGTTGGTGCAGATCGTTTAGGAGTGCGTTTTGCCCCGCTATTTGAAAGTACAGAGGAAGATCGTGTTTACATGGGGTTGGTTGAAGAAGATCCACATGCGACTTATATTGAGGCCATAAAGATACTTGAAGAAGTTGGGATTGCCTATTTATCGATTGCAGAAGCTGATTGGGACAATGCACCAGAACTTCCTCATGATTTTCGTCGAGATGTCAGAGACACTTTCAGTGGTCGCATTATTTATGCAGGTCGATATACGGCAGAAAGAGGGACTCGAATTTTAGAGGCAGGACTGGCCGATTTAATTGCATTTGGACGGCCATTTATTGCGAATCCAGATTTACCCAATCGTCTCGCCCATGGCTGGCCATTGAATGCAGTAGATGCAAGCAGTATGTATGGTGGGACGGAAAAAGGCTATATTGATTACCCAGCTTACGCAGATTAATATTGACTAAGTGAGTTATTTTGCCAACCTTTGTGGTTGGCAAAATAAGGACTTAGGATTGCTGTTGCTAGCACAATTTCTTCTTAAAACAAATTCTTAAGATTTTTTAGCTGTGTAATGAGCCAACCCGCCAGTGGAAAGGAAATGAGTTGCGTCACGGGCACTAATACTATGACTTCAATCAACACCATCATCGGGAAACTTTGATGCTGAGTAATTGGCTTTAATAAAGTCAGTACCAGTAATAGTGTGGGATATAAGCCTAAATATCCGACTAAAATACGAGTCAGGAGGGCTTTAGAAGGAGAATTCATTGTGCGCTATACTCATTGATACTAAGTTGATGTAATAGCAGCACATTAATAAGTAATCATTTGGCTGCTATCACAACTTTTTACTTATCTAATTGATATTGAATATAATCTTTTTAAGACTCTGCACTTTTTAATAGAAACTCAGTCGCTCTCAGGGCTTGATGTAATGGTGTTTTATCTTTTTGCAACTTACTCAGTAATGCTGCACCCAACCACATTTGGTAAATCACTTGTGCCAACGTAGAGGCATCAGTGTCTGCTTGGATAGACTGATCTTGTTTTCCCAAAACAATTAACCCAGCAATCCGTTGGATTACATCATCGACACCAGCGGACATAATGGAGCGCATATCTTCAGATAGGTCGGCAACTTCTGCGGCAAGTTTCACAATTAAACAGCTATCTGCCCAACCACACTGCGTTTCAGGATCTTCAATCCATAATTTAAAATACCCGATCAGCTTTTGATAAGCGGATTGATCACTACTCCATACTTCATTTAAACGGACTTGGTAATTATCTACATAATACTGTACCAATTCACAGCCGAAAGACTCCTTGGATTGGAAGTAATGATAAAATGAGCCTTTAGGGATCTCGCAGCTTTGTAAAATTTCTTGTAATCCTACACCGGTAAAACCTTTATGCAAAATTAGGTCTGAACTGGTGTTAAGAATGTGTAAGCGCTTAGCTTCAGACTTCTTAATAGGGGTAAGCTTCATATTAATTGTGTACTCTATTGTAAAAAATAGACCAGTCGTATTGATTTTCATTATAACTCATCTACAATGGATGTAAAGACGTTTTAATCGACAGTTTTGATTATCAATAGAAATACTTCTATATAAAACATGGAGTTATACAGGTGAGCACGATTAATAACCAACGCATCGTTTTAGCTAAACGGCCAGTCGGTGAGCCAAAACACAGCGATTTTCGAATTGAGCAAGTTGAGCTTTCTCAACTTAAACAAGGCGAAATGTTGTTAAAAACCATTTACTTGTCACTCGACCCTTATATGCGTGGTCGCATGAGTGATGCTCCTTCATATGCAGCACCGGTTGAAATTGGCGAAGTGATGGTCGGTGGAACAGTCAGTCAAGTGGTGGCCTCTAAAAACCCAAAATTCAAAGAAGGCGAGTGGGTTCTTTCCGGAAATGGCTGGCAGGGCTACGCAATTTCTAATGGGACTGCATGTCAAAGCTTAGGTATGCAACCTGAACATCCATCTTGGGCATTGGGTATTTTGGGAATGCCAGGATTTACTGCTTATATGGGGCTGTTGGACATTGGTCAGCCTAAAGCCGGTGAAACTTTAGTCGTTGCAGCTGCAACGGGACCTGTTGGTGCTACGGTTGGACAGATTGGCAAAATTAAAGGTTGTCGCGTGGTTGGCGTCGCAGGTGGGCCTGAAAAATGTCGTTATGCAGTAGAAGAACTCGGCTTCGATGCTTGTATCAATCATCATGATGAAAATTTTGCAGAACAATTACAACAAGCAGTTCCCAACGGTATTGATATTTATTATGAGAATGTAGGGGGTAAAGTGTTTGATGCGGTATGGCCATTGCTTAACTCTACGGCACGTATACCGGTGTGTGGTGTGGTTTCCCAGTATAACGCTACCGAGCAAGCACAAGGGCCAGACCGTTTACCGGGCTTTATTTCCACCCTTTTAAGAAAGCGTATTCGCATGCAAGGCTTTATTATTTTTGATGATTATGGCAGTCAGTATCCAGAATTCAATCAGCAAATGTCCGAATGGTTGAAAGACGGAAAAATCAAATATAAAGAGCATATGGTGCAAGGTTTAGATAACACGATCAATGCTTTCAATGGTATGTTAAAAGGCGAAAACTTTGGCAAAGTGGTTGTAAAAATTTAAAAAAATAGGAATTATCATGATTACACTACATCATTTAGATCAATCACGTTCTTTTCGCATTTTGTGGTTACTTGAAGAAATCAAGCAGCCTTATGAGTTGAAACGCTATTATCGTGACTCAAGCACGCATTTGGCACCTGAATCTTTAAAAATCATCCATCCGTTAGGGAAATCTCCAGTATTGGAATGGGATGGCAAAGTTATTGCAGAGTCAGGCGCAATCGTTGAGTTATTAATTCAGAAACTTGCGCCGCATTTAGCACCCGATATGGATGAACCTACCTATGTCGATTATCTACAGTGGATTCATTTCTCAGAAAGCTCTGCCATGCTGCCATTTTTATTAAAAACGTTTAATGCGATAGAAACCAAGCAGGGCACGAAGTTGGTATTTCTAGAAAATTATACTCAAGTTGAGTTCGATAAAGTATTTGGCCATTTAAATGAATATTTAAAAGATAAAGAATTTCTAGTGGCAGACCGTTTAACCGGTGCTGACTTTATGATGGGCTTTGGGCTACATGCTTTAGTTTATCATATGGGACAAGGTGGAAATTATCCCCATATCCAACGTTATGTAGCAGGTTTAAGCCAACTACCTAGCTGGCAAGCCGCAGTACAAATTGAACAAGATGGTGTGAAAAGCTAAAATAGCAAGATTGATTTTTTCTCAAGGAGATTGAGAAAAAAGATGATGATTTTCTAGCCTTAAAATAAGCTGACACTTATTTTAAGTAAACGCCTAATGAGTTTCATTGGGCGTTTTCTATTTTAAAGATAGATAAGGATTCGGAATCTTTATCCTAATATCTATATAGAAGATAGTCCAATTAATAGAAAGAAATAGTGAACAAATATTTGATCTAATTTAAATTGTGTGCAATTATATTTTGTACAAATTAAATTAAGTTAAGGTAACACACATGAGTAATCTCTATTCAACTCAAGTTAAAGCAGTTGGTGGGCGTTCGGGAACTATTCGTAGCGAAGATGGTATTCTAGAGTTGAAATTGGCTTTACCAAAAGAATTAGGTGGTAAAGGTGATGCAACGAATCCTGAGCAATTATTTGCAGCTGGCTATGCTGCATGCTTTGGAAATGCAGTGATCCATGTAACTCGTAGCAATAAAGAATATAAAATCCGTGATAACGATGTAGAAGTCCTGAGCACTGTTGGAATGGTTGCTAATGGCAATGGTGGATTTGCCTTGACAGTACACTTAGATGTCACGATTTCAGGTATTTCACAAGCTGACGCAGAGAAAATAGTGGAACAAACACATCAAGTATGTCCTTATTCAAATGCTATTCGAGGTAATATACAGGTGTCTACCACTGTCTATACCAAATAAAAAGTTATGTCCAAGAATCAGCTTTGCTTAGATGAGCAACTATGTTTTCCTATTTATGCTGCATCTAATTTAATCGTAAAAGCTTATCGCCCTTTTCTTACACCTCTCGGACTTACTTATCCTCAATATTTAGTAATGTTGGTTTTGTGGGAAAAAGACTGTGTAAGTGTGGGTGATCTTGGACAAATTTTACATCTTGATAGTGGAACATTAACCCCACTATTAAAAAGAATGGAGACATCTGGTCTAATTAATCGATCACGTGATCCTAATGATGAAAGACGAGTTCTTATTTCATTAAAAGATAAAGGGCGAGACTTATCTGCTGAAGCAGAAAAGATTCCTAAAGAGCTTACCAAGAACATTGAGTTTGCTAACTTAAATCAATTACGAGATGAATTAAAAGCATTAGTTAATCTATTATCAGAAAGAATTTGAGACCTCTTTTACATCTGGTCTAAAAGCAATCTATCAGACAAGCACAGAGGACAATGCATTAAAGTCCCTAGATATCTTGTGTGATCAATGGAATCAACAATATCCAAAAATTGGCGAATCTTGACAGGAAAATTGGGAAAATATACGAACGATCTTTAGCAATCCAGCTGAAATAGGTCATGTAATTTATACGAGGAATGCGATTGAATCGTTGAATAGCGTAATCCGCCATTCAGCTAAAAAGAGAAAGATCTTCTCTTCTAATAATTCAGTGAAAAAGGTCATTTACTTAGCTGTACTAGCTCAAACCTGATCTGACAGTTACCCATTTTTTATGGCACTGTTGCAAATAGGCTGACATGATAAGCTAAATATCTTATTTATTTCGAGATACAGCAGATGAATCCCTTCCACGGTCGGCACTTTCAAGGTGAAATCATTCTTTGGGCTGTTCGTTGGTATTGTAAATATGGCATCAGCTATCGTGAACTTCAAGAAATGCTCGCTGAACGAGGCATAAATGTGGACCACATTACAATTTATCGTTGGGTTCAGCGTTATGCTCCAGAAATGGAAAAACGGTTACGCTGGTATTGGCGTAATCCTACAGATTTACATTCATGGCATATGGATGAGACTTATATCAAAGTGAAGTGGCGATGGACTTACCTGTATCGTGCAGTTGATCAACGTGGTCATACGATTGACTTTTACCTTTCCGCTAGACGGAACAGTAAATCAGCCTATTGTTTCTTAGGAAAGATCTTCAATACGGTGAAAAAATGGCAAATTCCACGGGTCATCAATACAGATAAAGCAGCGACCTATGGCCATGCTTTATCACGGTTAAAGCGAGAAGGAAAATGTCCAGTAGATATTGAGCACAAGCAGATTAAGTATAAAAATAATGTCATTGAATGTGATCATGGTAAGTTAAAGCGGATCATCAGGGCCACATTAGGATTCAAATCTATGAAGACGGCTTATGCCACAATTAAAGGTATTGAAGTCATGCGTGCACTACGTAANGTAAAGGACAAGCATCGTCATTTTATTATGGTCAGCCTCAGGGTGAAGTGTGTCTAATCAACAGGGTTTTCGGTCTCTAAGTACTTTTTAAAGGAAACATCATCGACTCAAATCTCTATTTGCAACAGTGCCGTAATAAAAAGGGATCAAGGACATGTGGGTTCAGCATGTAAAACAAAGGTTTTAATTGATGGTGTATCGGTTGCTAGTTTGAAGATGTCTGAAAAGATGGTCGTCTATTTAACGGCAGAGAAACACATCCTAAGTTCTATCCCTCAAGGAATATGCGGTGGTGGTATTGTAGAACTTGAAATTGATTTATCCAATAAACAAACCGCGACTTTTAGAATAGGTTTTGATGCGAATGCTACCCATAGAATTCAACCAACAGTTTTCTAATTTCAGCTTTTAATCATTTTTCTATTGGATTTAGCTATGGCTATTTTAGTTAGATCCAGGCAAAACGTTGTACAAATGGAATGGAGGTAAGAAATGCGGTACTTCATATTCCTCAAAGTACACTAAATTTTGAATGTGATCATTTCTTAGGTTGATAGATTTTTACATTCTCATCCCTGAACAAGTGGAGCCAAAATCCGAAAAAAGAGGCTTCTGGAGCCGCTTCTTTAAGCCATATGGCTGATCTGATTGTTCACCTGGGCTTATTAAACTCGTGGAACATTGCTCAAAAATTAAGCGTGGAACATGAAGAATCCATAAAAAAGCCCAATCACTACTAATTGGGCTTTTTTCATTAACATAAGACTATGATTTATAATAAATAAAAATTTGCATTTCGTATAAGGTGTATTATGTTAATTTTAGGAAATCTTAGTCTTTAGCTAACATAATCTTCAGTTGATATTACTTGAGCATATGCAAATTCAAAAGCGGCCATTAATGTTGCATGGACATGACCAGCAGGTACTTTAACGCCATTAAATTCCAAGTCTAGTGTTGCACAAGCATCATGTATCACTTTTACCTTATAACCAAAATCAGAAGCAGCACGAACAGCAGCATCAACACACATATGCGTCATAGCACCAATCACGACTAACTCAGTCACTTGATTGCTATCTAAAATTTCTTTGAGATTCGTGTTTAAGAACGCATTGATGTGATTTTTAATGATCACAGATTCATCTTCTTGCGGCTTAACTGTGTCCTGAAATTCAATACCATTTGAGCTAGGTTCAAATATAGGAGATTCAGCATCAGCAATATGTTGGACATGAATCACTTGAGTACCCTGTTGACGGGCTTTCGCAATTACTTTCACTGCATTAGCAGCAGCTTGTTCAATATTTACCAATGGTAATTTACCTGTAGGTAGATATTCATTTTGTAAGTCGATAACTAATAAAGCTGATTTTGACATACCTATTCCTTTACTTAACTAATATTTGTTTTGTTCTACTTATGTTTTAAAGAAGTGGAATGCTTCCACTTCTTTAAGTCACTTTAGAAAGAAAGCGTTTCACCATCGATAGGAATTAAAACCTTATCTTGGATTCCTTTGTCCTTTACGTAATCTGCAAGCTCAGCACGTGTTACCGACATGTGGTTAATTGCATCCATGTGAACAGCAACCACTTTAGCATTTGGTGCTTTCTGAGTTGCATGATAAGTATCTTCTTTGCCCATAATAATGGATTCTTTAAAGCCATCAACCAAGGCGTTACCTGTATTCAAGACAATCACATCAGGTTTAAATGTTTGAATCGCTTGATCAACTTCAGAACGCCAGATGGTATCTCCTGCCACATAAACAGTTTCATGGCCAGCAGCTTCAAATACCACACCCATTGCTTCACCTAATCCAGCTTTAAGCTTAGGAATACGGTACATGGCATCAGTACCGTGTTGACCACCAGTTTTAGTGAGCTTAATCCCTTCAAAGGTCGCTTGAGTTAATACACGAACATCTTTGAAGCCTTGTGACTGAATGATTTTCTGGTCTTCTTTATTCTGTACAAACAACGGCATGTTTTTCGGAATAGTCGCTTGTGCTGCATCATCCCAATGATCTAAATGGGTATGGGTCACGATTACCGCATCTACACCTTCTAAAATCGTTTCGGGCTTGATAGGCAAATCGACTAATGGGTTCCGTAAATAGCTACGATGAGTATCAGGAAAACCTTCATAGAATCCTTTTTTAGCAAACATTGGGTCAATTAAAAAAGTCGTATCAGCATAGGTTACTTTAATCGTTGCATTGCGAATTTCTTGTATATGCGTAACTTTAGAAGTATCTCGCTGAACCACCTTATCATTCGCATATAAATGGACTGAAGCCATTGCCAGAGAGAGTGCAATAACAGAGCTACTTAAAATTTTATTCATGTTCCAGATCCAATCATTTAGTCATACTCGAATCATGATAGGAAAAATTAAGCAATAAAATTGTCCTTAAGGACAATCATCGAAACTATTGGGACAACATGCTATATTTATTATTTTAGAGAGGTAGATTGAATGGCTATACCAGTGATTGGATTGTTCGTATATCCCAATATAAATCCATTTCACTTCTCTATCCCCCATATCATTTTCAATATCAAGATTGAAGATAAACGCTTATTTGATCTGAAAATTTTTTCTATAGATGGCCAGCCCGTAACAACAGAACAGTCTATGATGATTATCCCTGATGGTGGGGTCGAGCTCATTAAAGAGTCGGATCTTATTATTATTCCTGGGTGGGATGATTTTAATCACGAGCCTGAACAAGTACTTATCGATGCCCTAAATTGTGCATATCAGACTGGAATTAGAATTGTAGGGTTATGCTATGGAACTTATGCACTGGCATATGCTGGTTTACTTGACCATAAAAAAGCAGCTACGCACTGGATGGCTGAACAAGATTTCAGTGAGCGGTTTCCACAGGTTCAACTTGATCATGATGCCCTGTATGTAGAAGACCAAAGGATTGTAACCTCTGCTGGAACAGGTGCAGCATTAGACTGCTGCCTATATTTGGTACGAGAAATCTATAATGCACGAATTGCGAATAAAGTCTCTAGAGTAATGGTGATCCCGCCTCACCGTGAAGGTGGGCAAGCTCAGTTTATTGAACAGCCAGTCGCAGAATCGAGCCAAGATGCACAAATTAATGTATTACTTGATTTTTTAAGAAAGAATTTAGCTTTACAACATAATATTGAAAGCCTCGCTGAACGGACACATATGACACGCAGGACGTTCACACGGCATTTTAAGAAAGCGACAGGCATGACCCTAGTCGATTGGCTGAATACTGAAAGAATCAGATTAAGTTGTGAACTTTTAGAAACGACAAACTTGTCTATCGAAAAGATAACCGAGCTTTCAGGTTTTAATAATACCGTGTCATTTAGAAAAAATTTTCGTGAAAAATATGGCACCAGCCCTCAGGCATGGAGAAAAGCTTTTGGGATCATTAATGAAAATAATCCACCCATTTAACATAATGGCGCTTATACGAAACGCGTTTTTAATATTACTTTAAGATCAGTATCTTATCGTTATTCATACCCTCTGGAACGTTCTCGTTCAACCGACTTGGAAACAAGTCGGTTTCTTTTTAAGCAAAACTGTAACTTTTAGCCAATAAAATTGATCAAAAAACATTCTATTTTGGACTTTTTCCTGATTTATCAAGGTTCACAATTCAGAAATAATCCCCAATTTCTGCGGACAACTCTTGGGATAAAATAAGCCAACTTTGTAAGCTAAAACTTACATAGATTTAAGGTTTTTGCGGATTGGTAATCCAAGGCATTAGCCCTATGATGAATACATAAGGGAACTGGATGTTTCCAGAAAACAAGAATAAGAAAATAGCGCAAGGAATGGGCAGCACGAAATCAGTAAGATGAGCACCCCGATATGAAAAAGCCCGACAGGATGTCGGGCTTTTTTATTCTCTATTTTTTAGATTAAGCTTGTAAATGTATATACAATGAGAATTAAAGTTTCTATTGGTCCTATTAAATAGCATTTTGCCACTTCTAGATTCAATCCTAATCAAAATAGTGAGTAATTATGATCCCTTCTTATGAAAATTTTAAAGATTTTAAAGATGCTGGTGAAAAAATTTTAGAGTATTTACATAATCACTTAGGCTTTGCTTTATGGATGATTACTCGTACTGAAAGTAATGATTGGATAGTTTTGCAAGCTAAAGATCATGGATATGGAGTACAGGCAGGACAGGTCTTCAATTGGGCTGACTCATACTGCTCTAAGATGGTATTAGATAAAGGGCCACGCATAGCACCTGATTCGAAAAAGATTCCACTGTATGTAGAAGCAGGCATCAACAAACTGGTCGATATAAACGCCTATATTGGGCAACCTTTATTCAATGAGGATGGTTCTATTTTCGGCACATTATGTGCTATTGATCCATCAGTACAGCCTCAAAGCATAGAACAACATAGTGATCTATTAGAGCTATTAAGTTTATTACTTAGTCGAATTTTACAAAATGAACTTAAAATTAATGAACAAAAAAGAGTTAGTGAAAAGCTTGAAATGGATTCATTAACCGATCATTTAACGGGTGTTTTTAATCGTCGTGCTTGGGATACATTTTTGGATTTAGAGGAAGATCGATGTAAAACGTACGGACATCCAACCACAGTGATTATGATAGATTTAAATAACTTAAAAGCTATAAACGATAAATTTGGTCATTCGGCTGGAGACCAGATGATCCAAAAAACGGCCCAAATCTTAAAGAAAAATGTACGCTCCAATGATTTAGTCGCGCGTTTAGGAGGAGATGAGTTTGGCATTCTAAATATTGAAACGACTTTAGAAAATACTCAGAAATTGGTGAATCGACTTTTAAAGTCCTTACAAAATGCTGGAATTAATGCTGCTGTTGGTGTTGCGGCACGTGAACCAAGTAAAAATTTACGAATGGCAGTAATTGAAGCAGATGAAAAAATGTATCAGCATAAACGTCAAATTAAAGTCATCATTTGATGATTCCATAGAACAGGATGTTTGAGGATCTAAAACAATAATCGTAAGTAAGACACTTGGATTGTGAAGCTAGACAGGAGTCTTGCTTGAGCAGTAAGCTCATTTGAAGTTTTTCTAAAATTAACATAATGGCTGTTATGCGAAACGAGAGCTACCAGCTCTCGTTTTTTGTTATGGAAACTGCTAAAATTCAAATACGCCATTGACGTATAAAGAGTCCATGTTATTTATTGAAACCAGCATCTTTACCAAGCAAATTAAAGACCTTGTATCTGATGAGGAATATCGTCAACTTCAGCAAGATCTTTTGGTACAGCCTGATAGAGGTGACCTAATCAAGAATGGCGGTGGTATTCGCAAAGTACGTTGTGCTCAAGGTAACAAAGGGAAAAGTGGTGGGATACGGGTGATTTATTATTGGGTCACCGAGGATGATCAGATCTTTTTCTTAGTGGCTTATCCAAAATCAGTAAAAGATAATTTAACAGATAAGGAAACCGCCATTCTGCGCCAACTCGTGAAGGAGCAATTTCATGGATAACAACTTATTTGATAACTTGGTTGCTTCAATCAAAGAAGCTGGAGCTATCAAACGTAAAGAAGTTAAAGCAAGCCGAGTTACAGAACTCGAATTGCCTGATATTAAAGAAGTACGTGAAAAAACAGGCTTGAGCCAAAATGAATTTGCTGCACGTCTACATATTAGCCCCCGTACCCTGCAAAATTGGGAACAGGGACGACGCTATCCAACTGGACCAGCAGCTACATTGATTCGAATTTTAGATGCTCACCCAAGCCTTATTTGAAAAAATTAATTAAAAAATAGGAGCTTAAGGCTCCCATTTTTATTTCGTATAAGGTGTATTATGTTAATTTTAGGATTACTTAAAAATACTACTTACAACTGAGTATGTATATTTGAAAACATGCTATTAGCTAAGAGCATTGTTTTTTTTTTCAAATTAACATATAAATATATTTGGCATCGTTCGTGGCCAGCAAATGCAAGTTACGGATTCACTTACTCACTTAACATCAGTGAGAGGCGGATCTATGCTTGTCCAAATCTGCCTCTCACTTCATCAGAGGCAACAAATATGTCTAATATTGTCCATTCCCAAGCACATCTTCGTAAATTAAAAGGTCAAACATTATCTCGTTTTGATAGTGAACAAAAAATGTTAGCTTCTGGCCCTCTAGGCATTGAACGACTAATTATGAACATAGCTTTAGATTTTATGGAAAAGTATCCCAATATGTCTTGGCAACAAGCTATTTTTGCTGCTCAGGCATATTGTGATCGTACACATAATTAAGAGGGGAATAGCAATGACTAAAGAAACATCTGTGATTTCTCATAACAGTAAAGAATACCAGCTAAATATCGGATCCTCTTTTAAGAATCTTGATGGTGATCCTGTTAAGGCAATCTATGAAGTATGTATTGAGGATATTATTCTTCCAAATGGAAAAACTGCTGGTGAATATAAGTTAGAGAAAAAATTAGAATATGAGTCATGTAATATAAAATTAGATTCATCTAATAAACAGTATCTAAATAGATGCTCTTTAATTGAGTTTCGCTGTAACTGGGATGACCTAATTACTGTAGCTAAGAAACAGATTAATAATGCATGTGTGCATCTATTACTTCCTAGACGGAAACGCTCTGAAGAAGAACAGTATCAAATTTTAAAAGCCGCAAGTAATGGTCATATCAATGCAATGTATTACATTGGTACTGCTCTTAGTGATGGTCAAGATGAGAACTGCTTACTTTGGCTTTCAATGGCACATAACAGAGGGCATCTTGGTGCTTGTTATGCGATAGCTATGTATTTAGCTCGTAATAAAAATTTTATAGATTCGCTTCGCTGTTTACTCATTTCAGCAGATAGTGGTCTTGACTTAGCCTATCTAAATCTTTTCGATATCACTGTCATAACGAACATGTTTCAAATTAAGGACGTACTGGCATTAGAGACCATGCTAGAAGAGCTTTTAAAAGTATCTGATTATTCAACTGCTCGTTATTTCAAAGGTATGCTTTTGTTACTGTCAACGGCATTCTAAAATTGACCCCTTTTACCTTACAAATGGCAAAGTAAAATTGACCCCTTTGATCTCGTATTAAGTTTCAACCTGGGGC
>NZ_LSOD01000033.1:0-21253 GCF_001592855.1 Acinetobacter sp. BMW17 | reverse complement strand
AAGGACAAGCATCGTCATTTTATTATGGTCAGCCTCAGGGTGAAGTGTGTCTAATCAACAGGGTTTTCGGTCTCTAAGTACTTTTTAAAGGGAATTTCATCGACTCAAATCTCTATTTGCAACAGTGCCTTAAATTGTCATATAAAATCAGCAAGATAGTGCATTGTAAAAAGCCTATTCACCCTCGAATGGGCTTTTCATGGATTTATCACGTTTCACGATTTTTATAAGCTAAACTAAATATAATCGCCAATTTCAATTGAGTTAATCACCTACTTTCAAATACCGATATACCGCCTGACGACTAATTCCAAATGCCTGGCCTAATGCCATTTTTGAAGAGTACTTTCCTTCCTTCCATGCTTGTCTTAAAGCTTCAGCCTGGTCAGGTTTCAATTTATGTACACGACCTTTATATTTCCCTTGAGCAGAGGCTAGTTTTATTCCTTCCTTTTGCCGTTCCAGAATGATTTCACGTTCAAATTGTGCAAAGGCCCCCATCAGTTGCAGCATTAAATTATCCATCGGGGTAGATTGAGCAGTGAAAGTAATATTTTCTTTTACAAACTGGATGGAAATCCCTCGTTTGACCAGTTTATCTACTTCAGTGACCAAATCTTTTAAGCTTCGCGCAAAACGATCCATGGAATGTACTATCACCCTGTCCCCTTCCCGGACATAGTTCAACATTTCTTGAAATTTCGGTCGGTCGGTATTTTTACCCGAAGCACGGTCAACAAAAATCCGGTCGACTTCAATCCCCTCAAGTTGACGCCCAGTATTTTGCTCGACCGAACTCACTCGCACATAACCTACTTTTTGGCCTTTCACTCTTTCTCGCCCCAATTGGATAAAAATGAACAATTTTGTAAATTATAAATCTTTAATATCAAAGTTACATGTTACTTATGATTAAAAATCATTTAAATGGTACATGGTTTTACGAACTTTTAAAGTGTTACTTTAGGGTATACCTTAAAAAAACACAATGATTATAGTTATTTATTGAATAGTTTAAGAAGTTCCCGTAATGATTTATTGTGAAATCGGATAGAATAAGTTTGTAAACTGAGTACAAAATTTTCTTAATAAATAGTGCTCTTAAGCTTTTATAATATTGAATTCTATTTATGAGTAATTTACTAAAAAATATTCTTGATGTTTTAGAAAAAGAAGGTCCTCTTAAAGCAAGAAAAATTGCATTACTTTTGGATTCTACTCGAACTACTATTACTCATACGACTATTAACTCTGAGCTATATAAAGCCTTAGATTTAGAAGGTTTAACTAAGAACGAGCAAAATATATGGAGTTATGTACCCCCTAATATTATAAGAATATCTTTTGATAGTTCTTCTAGTTGGTTAAGTGCTTCAAATATTGAACAAGTATTAAAAAAGTATCCAAACTTATTGAATATGAAGTCTGAAATTGAGTTTCATTTTCCTAATAAACCTATATTTTTAGATTGTATACTTAAAATTCTAAGTTTAACTAACCAATTAGCATTGAGCGGTTCGAAAGTTACCCTTATGTTTGAAGGAAATTCAAAGGGTTTTAGCTACTTGGACCGGTGTGGTTTTTTTGATCAAATCCAGCCTAATGTAATAATTTTACCGTATAGACCAAACGAGTCTTCAGCTAAAAAATATAACTCTAATTCCGAAAACTTAGTTGAAATTTTTCCAATCAAAGATGTGTATGAAGGTTCAGAATTACCGCGTTTAAAAAAATGTATAAGTGGTGAGCTATCTGAAGATGAAAATAAAGTTATTCTGGGGAAACTTAGTCATCTAATAACAGAATTAATTACAAATATTAGAGATCATGGTAAATCTGAATTAGATGGTTATGTAGCTCTCCAAACCTATAATTTACCTAAGTATAAAAAAATTGTAGTTTCTGTATCTGATAGTGGTCCAGGATTGTTAGCTACTTTAAGAAATGAAGCATCTAAGTTAGAGAAATATAAGAATATTTTTGAGAAACTTGGTTTTAATGAAAGTTCTGCTGATATTGACTTGCTAACTTACATTCTAAACAAGGGCGGTATTTCTAGAACAGGAATGGATGGCCGAGGTATGGGCTTAGAACGAGGGAGCAGCAAATTAAAACTGATCGCTAATAAAAATAATGGTTTAGAGTCTAGTAATCTTAAATCAATTACATTATCTATAAGACAAAGAGATCAAGAAATCATTTTCCCTTATAGGGATGGTCTTCTAATTTCTGAAGAAGCTAAACAAAAAACAGGGTTAACGATATTACAAGGAACTCACTATGTTCTAACAATAATCCTTGACAAAATATAATAATCTGATTAAAAGAACAGCATGAACCAGATAGCCAAAATTATGAAACTAATAGATTTTACTAAAGAGAGCTCGCCTTATGGTACGCAAAAAGGGCGTGAAGTTTTTTCTTTAATGAGAGAGTTTATTGAAAAACATGCATCTAGTACTATTTTTGAATTGTCTTTTGAAGGTATAGAGTTTGTTGACTCTTCTTTTACTAGAGAAAGTATTATTCTTTTAGCTCAGCTTTATAAAGGGAAAAAAGGTTTGTATGTTTCTTATATCGAAGATCAAGATATCATCGATAATATAGATTATATAGCTCAAGTTTTGAAACAACCTATTGCTATAAAATTGGATCAGGGTATTCAAATTTTAGGTCCAAGGCTAACCAAAGCAAATTTAGAAATTTTAGAATTTATTCTTGAGCAAAAAAAAGTTACTACAGCCTTAGTTGCGAATGCGTTTGATATATCTGTTCCAAATGCTAGTAGCAAACTAAAAAAATTAGTTGATGATGGGTATATTCTGCGGTTTGAAGAAACAGCAGAAACAGGCGGCATAGAGTTCATTTACCAAAGTATCTGTTAAATCGAAAAAAATCTGCTTAAAAGTATTTACTTAAGCAGATTTTTGGTGTAGCTTTATTCCAGCAAGTTTTTTTTACAATCTGGTTAATAAAATTAATTTAACCAGATTAATCAGAATTCGGAGCTATACATGAAACAATTTGCTTATTCTCTCAGCGATTTAACCTTTAAACATGGATCTATTGAGGATCATTCCCCTATCGGATCTCAGCTATTGAGATCACTTGGATACTCTTCAAAGGACAATGTTCTTTTGTACCAGGTGCTTAATCAATCAGGTATGGAGGAAATCAGTCTTGAAGAGAGTATAGATTTTGAGAAGGGTGATAAGTTTTTTATCCTTGAAGGTGATCGTAGTTTTAAGTTAAAAATTGACGGCTTTAACTATGAGTGGCCTGAAAACAAAATTACTTTGAAGCATTTGAAAGTTCTAACAGGACTGAAAAATAAATCCTTCTTTTTATCTAAATCGGAAGAAGCAGATTTAATGATCAGTGAACAAACTGTTATTAACTTATCTGAAGCTGGTATTGAAGATATCTATACTCGATTGCCGAAGCAAACTTATGAGCTCAATGTTCAAGGTACAATCATTAAGGTAGATAAATCTCAAATTATTGTTTCTGAAGCATTATCTTTAGCAGGTATTCAAGATGCTGAGAATTATCAAATTATTTTAAAGATTCAAGGTGAGCCTAAACAAGAAGTCACATCAAATTCGGTAATAGATTTAGCAAAGCCTGGTATTGAAAAACTTCGACTAATTCCACGAGAAGTAAATAATGGGGATGCAGTTGTAAATAGTTTTCAGATTCTTCCAAAAGACAATGAATATTTAAACCAGGTGTTTGGAAATTTTCGAACTATTGTTGAGCAAAATCGTCGGTGGCTCATAGTTGATAACTACCAATTACCTGAAGGATACAGCCATCAAGTAATTTCCATCGCAATTGAAATCCCTATTGCCTATCCTCAAGCTGAAATTGATATGTTTTATACATATCCTCGAATTCAATTATCGACTGGTGCTATTCCATCTTGTACTGAAGTAGATCAATCAATTGAAGGTAAACTTTATCAACGATGGTCTCGGCATCGTAGTCCTCTTTCTGCTTGGAATCCAGCATGTGATAATGTTATTACACACTTTGCACTTATTGAAGAATCATTACTTCGTGAGGTGCAGCCATGATTTTACAAACTCATTTTAGAATCACGGATACCCATTTAGATGACTTAAAACGTCATCTATTTCCGGGAGATGGGTTAGAAGCCAGTGCTATAGCGCTTGCTTCATGCAACAAAATAAATGATCAAATTATTTTTTTGGTTCAAGATATTTTGTTAGTGCCGCATAGTGAATGTATTCGTAAAGTTGATTACTTAACTTGGCCTGGAAAATATATAGAAGAAGCGATTGAAAAGGGAGAGGGAAAAAATCTCAGTTTATTTTTAATTCACTCCCATCCATCAAGTCTAAATCAGTTTTCGATTGCTGATGATGAAAGTGATCAGAAAGTAATACCTTGTATTTTTGCAGCATATAACCAATTACATGGCTCAGTAATAGTGACACCTGAAGGAAAATTAACGGGGCGTTTCTATGATAAGAATTTATCCCCACAATATATTGATAAGTTCTTAATTGTAGGTCAAAACATTGAATTAGTTGCTCGACAATCGTCGAGCAACGTTATGCCTTTTTCAGCCGATATGACCCAAAGTCTAAAAAATTTTAAAGTTGGTGTTATAGGGGCATCTGGTACAGGATCAATTGTGATTGAAAACCTTGCCAGATTAGGAGTTGGGCATCTGGTCTTGATCGATGATGATGTTATTGAACATAAGAATCTTAATAGAATTCTTAATTCAACAATTCAGGACGCTAAGAATCAAAAAGCGAAGGTTAAAGTTCTAGCTGATGCTATTAACCAATATAGGTCTGATGTTGTCTTAACAGTATTAGATAGCAAGATTGGTACTCAGCAGGCTATTCTTGAGGCAGCAACTTGTGATGTTTTATTCAGTTGTGTTGATACAGTTTCAGCAAGGATGTATGTAGATTTAGTTGGTGAGTATTTTCTTTTACCTGTTTTTGATATCGGTGTAACAATCCCAACAGGATCAAAAAACGGAAAACCTTTTATTACAGAAGTGTGTGCCCGGCTAGATTATATCCAACCTCATAGAAGTTCTCTAAAAGATAGAAAAGTTTATACACCAGACTCTTTGAGAGCAGAATATTTGAAAGAAACTTCACCTGAAAGCTATGAAAAACAGTTGAAAGAAGGCTACTTTAAGGGTGTTCATGAGGAGGCCCCCTCTGTAATTTCGCTTAATATGCTTGCCGCAAGCTTTTGTATAAACGAGTTTATAGCTAGAACATTTTTGTTTCGACAAGAAAATAATTCTAATTATGCAAGAACTGTCGTTTGTCTAGGTGCCAATGAAGTTGAGTATTTTAGGGAAGATAGTTTTATATCCAATCCTAGAATTAACGTCGGTAAAGGTATCACTACTCCACTATTAGGAATACCTAACCTTGGAGGAATGAGATGAAACTATTATTTTTCAAATATCTAACTCTATTTTTAGATAAATTTTCTTCTCGCTCAGTAGTTCTAATAGAGGGTGACTCTTTGCCAGAAAATATGCCTATTAGATCTATAGTAGTTGCTGTTGAAGGTGAAGAGATTTGGTGTGTAGGTCTAAAGTGTCCATGTGGTTGTGGTTACACTATAGAGTTACCAATTATTAAAGAGGCTAGACCTCGTTGGGATCTGAATATTAATTCGCAAAATCAGATTAGTTTGTTTCCTTCAATTTTTCTGAAAAAAGGTTGTAAATCTCATTTTTGGATCAAAAATGGAAAAATTACATGGTGTAACTAGATCTGCACTTTGGTGTGGAATGTTTATTTGATAGGCATAATTTAAAATTTAATTATTGAAGGTTAACTTAAGAAGAAAAACACGATGAATATACTAGCAACAATTTTCTTTCCATTTTTAGTTAATAAAAAACTATGTTGGATTATTATTACAGGTATCGGGCTTTCATTGCTCATTAAAATCGGAATGGACTACCAACTCACGAAATTACATAGCCAAGTTTCGGGTACTTTATTAGAAGGCTTAGAACCATCTAGATTACTAAAACGTTATAACTATCTGATTATATGTATTCTTATTTGGACATTAGTTGCTTCAAGTAAAGAATATTTTAAGACTTTCAATAAATATTATTAAGAGAGAAAGAAATGTAAGGTAGATATAAAGGTAAGTATAATTCTTCAACCAGTTGGAATATTTGCACATACATTAGGCGAAATTAGCTGTGTATTCTTGGTTATTGATTTTGCTATAGGCTTTGCCTAGATAAGGATTTAATCTTTCCATTTAATATAATGGCTGTTATACGAAATCAAAAAGCTTAGATCCAAATCTAGGCTCTAAAATTCAAAAAAGACATAGAAATACTGAAAGCATCATTAATTATTAGAATATAAAAAAAGAAGTTAAAAAAAACTAGCTATAAGCTAGTTTTTCCTTCTTTGAAATTGCAGTAAGCGTCTAAGCGCTGTCGCGAGGGCCTTTCTGCCACGGTTTCCTTTGTATAAACAAAGTACATCTGATCAAATCAGATACCTCACCAATTAAGCCCAGTATATATTTATCTTTCTATATGTCAAGAAAACTAACAGAAAAAAACATTAAGCTAAGTCTTCAAGAGTAAACTCATGTTTTTCACAAGCTTCCTTGTACTTTAAGGCTTCTTTTAATTGTTCTTTTAAATCAATAAGTTCTTTCTGAAGTTCTTTATTGGTAGTGAAATAGTCAAAATATTGCCCTAAGTTTACTGCACTAAGTAACGCCTTATCTAAATTAATGCTATCTGTTTTAGATATCTTTAATCTATATGAACTATTACGAGGACGCTCTCTCGATTTTCTATAAGACTTATTAATTTCAATTGGAAGAATACGGGTGACAGCCACTGTTTGTATCATAGAACAGATCACCCAACTATCTATTTTTGGATCAAAATACACCGTTTCTTTGAGAGTATCCTGCTCAAGCTTAAAACAAGTTTTATCTCTGACATCTGGTGGTTGGGATGTGATTGGAACAACTTGAACCATATTATTGTGTACTTTAGTAACAATTGCTAATCGTCTTTTATGCATTTCACCATTTTGTACAGTTGAAACGTAACGCTTATTACTTCTCAAATGTTTGCCAGTATTAGCTTTATAAACACTAGAGTAATGCCCAAACTCAACCTCAACAAGCTTTCCCTTATGAAGTAGACTACCTATCCCACCTGCACCTCGTGCTTTATTTCTTTTAAGTGTTTGAGTTAAATATTCATCATTTTCAGTAGCAACTTCTTTCAAAATTACATTTAGTGAACGTATAGTTCCTAGAGCAGGAATATCCTTTACACCTAGCAACCTCCATCTATAACATTTTGATTTAATAAATTTTTTGTTAATATATATTTTTTTATCACTCTTCCACTCATATAGAAGAAACTCTTCAATATCTATAAGTTTTTCCTCACCTAAAAAATTACTCTGATTGTTATCATCATCCTGAAAATATTTAATTGAGAACATACGTGAGCTAATAAATAATTAATATAAAAGAGTTTTCCATTATAAAGCTTAAATAATATAACAATTTAAAAATAAGAAAAATTTTCTAAAAAAATAATCTTTTCCACTTCATTATTTAACATAAAATCTCTTATGCAAACTGAATTTTTAAGCCCAAAGTAGAAATGTCCGCTTTTAGAATACGCGCTTTTTCGATTTTCTTAGCGGACGGTTGGACTGCCACCACTCTCCTAGACAAATTTCGTTTATTCTTTTTGCATCGGAGAGTGGTGGCAGTCCAGGTTTGATATGTTGGTATCTACAAAATCGATGGCTATTCAGGAAGCCCAAAATTATTCAGCTCAACAAGTAGCCTTTCAAAGCTAAGTTCAAAGCGTTCAAATCCTTTGCACGATCTGCTGAAAACCCGAATTTCAAACAGATGTAATCACCTACCCAGGTTGGTCTTACAAATCTAATAGTTCTATAGTTAAATTTTTCAGCGATTTCGCAAAGAATTAGCAATAAATTAATAGTACATTCTAGACTGCATAATTCTTTTCGGAACGCCATTGTTTCAATAATAATTTCTTTTTCTTTATGCATACTCCAGACATCACCAAAGCGAATGAATAGTTCATCAACATCTATTTTTTTTGAACTGATGTAAATAGAAATACTTCTTTCCTCAGTATCGAAGTTATTCCTAAAAAAAATTGCACGAGCATCTACTGCTAGTTCTCGATAAAAAAAATTGTCAAATTTACAGACTATGAACATTTTTTCATCTTTTTTAATTAAATTTTTACTTTCAAAAAATTGCATATTAGCCTCCAAAAAACAGAAGTTACCACACAAAATCAAAAAAGTTAAGTGCATGATTTTAAATAAAAAAATATTAAATTAATATTTAATTTATTTATAAAAGATCATTAAAGAAATGTTTTGTTTCTTTAGAAAAAATCATTAAAAATAATTCTGAGCTTGTTTTAATCCAAGTTAACTTGTTGCTTTCTAATCTTGAAAATTCTGCGATAAGCTATTTTTTTAATAAGATTAGGGCTGCGCCCTTCTAAACGTTTAATCACAATTGGGAGTTCATTCGGGGCCTTGCGCACTAAATAATCATTCTCTACATATAGCACCGGCCCAGCTTGAGTGGCTGCAATAAAGTGTTCTTGGAGCACACGCGCTGCCATAGCAGCAATTTCAGATTCATTGTCACATTCATTTACTAGATTGATTTCTGACATATTGCCACACTCCTAGCGATGCCTATACAGAACAAATAACTAAAGAAAATTCTGCAAAAAGACCCTAATCAACACACATCATAGCTACCTTGGAGTAGATTTTTGCATCCCAAGAACACTCTCCCCTTGGATAATCATATCCTTTACAACTTCGAAAACTAATTTTTCAATACCTAAACGTGCTTTATCCGGGTCAGAATCGATCCAAGATAATGATGGAAATTCTTCGCAAAGGCCTACGTATTCTGCACTCTCAGCTACCCATTCAACTCGATACGAATAATGTATCTCCGTCTTTAAGCGAAATAAGACCGCCATCACTTTTAAGGCCTGTTTTGCATCTGCACGTAACTCGTCTATTTCTTGCTGAGTTAGATAATAATCATCTGAATATTTAAGCATATCTCATTTCATTGTTGAAGGCTGATGGAACATCAGTATCCCCTCTAGGTTAAGCCGTCTTCATTGATTTAAATCCTAGCGTAGCATTAATAATAGGTTTTAACTTTCAATAACCGTATTCAATAACATTATTTTGATACTTAATCTGTCTAAACTCAAGGTTTGGCGGGGCGTGTCCCTTAGCAGGTTTCACTGATACTAAATACATGGCAAGCTAGACGAATACTAATGCAGGGTGAGCAACTGCTTGAAGTGCCATCTGACGTAGGTGAAATAGCTTCCCCCTTACGTAGTAGTGCTGCTCCTTACGATCGCTTCATGAATAATTGCTGCCTTTAATTGTTTTTTGAATACATTTTTTTAAGTTTAGTATTTTCTACTTCCAGTTCTTTCAGCGATGCAATCAATGATCTATCCATACGACCATATTTGGCTCGTTATTTGTAAATAGTGAGCAGCACTTCTGCGCAAGGACTCATGCCCTGTTCATGACAAAAAACAGCTACAGGTATCCTAAACTCCACTTATTATAGAATAGACACAATCTGGCTGCTGTCAGTAAATTGAAATGTTTTCCTGCAGAATATTCTGCCTACATTTTAAGAGAAAATTCTACTTTTAGATTCTGTTATTTTTAGGAGGGATTACCCCATAAACTAATAAAAAAGATGAAATTTCACGCAAAAAATCAAGATAATAAGAAAAAATTTGATTTTGAAAAATATAAAGTTAAAAAAAATAAAAATTCTAAAATATTCACCAGAAAGCAACTTGGTATTATGCGTTTTATACGCATAACACGGACATTATAAGTTATTGTTTTATCGGTGCATATTAAAAACTATTTGAAAAATAGTAAATTAAAATTAAACAAAAACTATTTTTAAAAATACATATAATTCAATTACTTATATTTTAAATAAAAACTTATTTAAAATACACAAAATTACATGAATTTCAATCTAAAAATAAACACATTAAAAACAAAAACTTAGCAAATTATTTTTATTTTGTATAAATTTATTTAAATTCTATTAAAGTCAAAAATTTTGAATTAGTTGATAAATTGTAAGGGCACTCTATTGTTCAATAAGCCTTTACAGACCGCTTTGTTCAACACTATGAAGTTATGAAGTTATGAAGTTATGAAGTTATGAAGTTATGAGGTTATGAAGTTATGAAGTTATGAAGTTATGAAGTTATGAAGTTATGAAGTTATGAAGTTATGAAGTTATGAAGTTATGAAGTTAGGTTATTTAATCTTATAGATTAAATAACCTGTTCTTATTTTATTTAAAATTCTTATCAACTAGCTGCTTAAAATCTTCTAAATTCTGCTCTGCCAGTGACTCTAAAGCTATTCTTACAATACTAGATCTGTTAACACGAGCATTATTACTTTTGATAATTAACTCATCGATTAACTCACTTAATTCTTGATTTAAAGAAAAGGTACAACGAACGAATTTCTTTTGTGAAACTTCTAGATCCTTAACTCTTTTATCAGCTCCAGATATGAAATTTTCAACTAGTTTATCCTGATCTGAAAGCTCGTCAGTTTTCTTTTTTAAACCACTAAGACCTGCCATAGTTATACTCCTAAAAACTCTTGAGCTATCCCTTCAATTTCTGCTTTTGCTTTAGGATCACTTGTTACTTCAAAAACAGATAAGCCATTTTCATCTGCATCATCATAAACATTTCGATTTGTCGTAATTTGGTCTAAGGCTTTTATTCCGAACGATATACAGGCTTCTTTAGCATCTAGAATTCGCTGTACTTGTGACGGTAATGTTGGGCATTGTGTAATGATTGCTCTTGCATTCAAATCTGGATTCACTGCTCGCGCCAGTTTTAATACTTGCTCCATATGATCCAAAGTCTTTAGATCTCTACGTTTAGGTCTAAAAGGCAATAGCATATGTGTTGCTATAGTCATAGCAGAACGCAATGCTTCCGAATCTTGCCCACCAGCATCAATGATAATATCTTCATATCTTTTTGATAAATCTTTTAAAACTTGACGAATATTGCCTGAAGCTTGTACAGATGGAATATTCTTTAAATCCTCATTCTCATCACGCTCTTTAATCCAGTCAGTTGTTGTACCTTGAGGATCTGCATCTAGAAGCAGAACATCTCTATTTTTTTTTTGTAAATAAACAGCTAAGTTTTGGGCAAGGCAGCTTTTACCAGCTCCGCCTTTTTCACCACCTACTAAAATAATCATAAGTTATGTAAGTTACGTAATCTTGTTGAAAACAATGTACAAGTTTCAATCTCCTGAATCAACTATTGTGAAAAATAAAGTTAAAAAATAAAGTTATCCACAAGTAATGCTCTTTTTTAATTTTATATATAATTTTAAATTTATATTTATAGGCCCTTTGTATGCCTTATGTAGTCTAGTTCTTAGAGGATTTATATGGACGTTTTCCTGACAATAAGCGGACATTTTCCTTTATTTAAATGGACGTTTTCCTGACAATAAGTGGACATTTTCCTTTATTTAAATGGACGTTTTCCTGACATAAATGGACGTTTTCCTGACATAAATGGACATTTTCCTGGCATAAATAGATCTTCCATTAATGGTCATTAAGTGTTAATGTCCATTAATGATATTTGTTTCTCTAATCACAATATGGCAAATGTAATTTATAAAGATAATAACTTGATTGAAGCATCTTATGCGTTGACTCTGTCTGAACAACGCTTAATTTTAGTTGCGATTATTGCAGCTAGGGAAATTGAAAAAGAGCTTACATCGGATACCTTGCTAACAATACATGCATCTGAATACATGAAGCACTTTAATTTGGGTCGTCAAGCGGCCTATGAGGCTCTTCAGGGAGCGTGTGATAACTTGTTTGAACGTAGACTCACCTATAAGGCCATAGATCCTGTTACAGGTAAGCCAGCGGTCTACAAAAGCCGTTGGGTATCAAAAGTTGGCTATGTTAAAGAAGCTGCATGCGCTCAACTAATTTTTGCTCCTGATATTTTACAGCTTTTTGTAAAACTTGAAGAAAAATTTACCCGTTATGAATTAAAGCAAATTTCTCAATTATCTAGCGTATACGCTATACGGCTGTATGAACTTTTGATTAGATGGCGTAGCAAAGGCAAGCTGTATATTAGTATGGTTGAATTGCGTGATAAGTTAGGTTTACTTGAAAATGAATATAAAACCATGGGCGATTTTAAAAAGCGTGTATTGACGGTTGCCATAGATCAAATTAATAAACTTACTGATATAGAGGTAAGTTATGAGCAGAAAAAAGAAGGAAGAACAATTACACATATCGAATTTTCTTTTAATCAAAAAGCTTCCTTAATTGTTAGCGATAAGGTACTGGAACCGACATATCAGCTGACACCAAAACAATCTATATTTTTCGCTCAAAAATTGTGTGACCTTATCAAATATCCTGAATTCGGGGGGAAATATGCCAATGTAGGCGAAGAGATCGAAGCGTTTAAAGAAAGGATTTCACTTGAACTTCTCGACCCTGAAAAGGTAAAAAAGTATTATTCTGATTTGTTAAAAGTGGGCTATAAAGAAAAATATAAATCAGAAAAGGTGTCGTAATCTGAATAATAGAAATTCTTATTTTGAACCTACAGGAAAAATTTAGTCAGTCCTAGTAATGAATAACGCTAAATTTTCAGACTGTAATATTTGAAGTGAGGAGCCGATACAAGCGTCTCTGCCACAGATCATAGATCTTCAAATGATGAGCTATTTTTATTCTTGGGTGCTTTAAAACAGAGGGCATGGCACGTGCGATATGTATTTTTGCCTGAGAACTTCTACGCTTTTTCATCCAAACCTTTACTGAAGCTGTTTGACATTTTAACAGCGCATTATAGTCAATCACACTGAAGACCTACGCATTCGCTTCCACGGCAGTTACTCCACCATCCTGCATAAGTCTTTTCCATTTAAACAGCAAACTTGGCGAAATGCCATACCGTCTAACAACAGAAGAAACAGATGAGCCTAGTTGCATGGTCATAGCAACAAATTGGGCTTTCTCTTGACCGGAATAACATCAATGACGTTGAACTGATGTAATAACTTCAATACGCTCCATAGAACACTCCTTAATCTTAGTGCTATAACCAGGTCTTAATTGCAACGTTTCCGTTTTAATTAGGTGCTATTACATAAACCTCCAGAGGCTGATCTGTAAGGAATATAAATTTATAAAGTTACATAACTTATGCAACTTATGATCTTATGCCATCCGGAAGAGAATTATGAAATTGAAAAACTCTTCCGGTAATTCTTGTCAGGGATTTGTCCATATAGGGAAGTCCACCGCTGCAACTTAAAAATTCCTCTGATGAGAAAAACTCCCCGGGATTGATCTGCCAGGAATAAAAGTTACATAACTTATGCAACTTATGATCTTATGCCATCCGGAAGAGAATTATGAAATTGAAAAACTTTTCCGGTAATTCTTGTCAGGGATTTGTCCATATAGGGAAGTCCACCGCTGCAACTTAAAAATTCCTCTGATGAGAAAAACTCCCCGGGATTGATCTGCCAGGAATAAAAGTTACATAACTTATGCAACTTATGATCTTATGCCATCCGGAAGAGAATTATGAAATTGAAAAACTTTTCCGGTAATTCTTGTCAGGGATTTGTCCATATATGGAAGTCCACCGCTGCAACTTAAAAATTCCTCTGATGAGAAAAACGGCACTGTTGCAAATAGAAATTTGAGTCGATGATGTTCCTTTCAAAACGTGCTTAGAGACCGAAAACTCTATTCACTAGATACACTTCACCTTGAGGCTGACCATAAAAAATGACGAAGCTTGTCCTTTACGTAGTGCACGCATGACTTCAATACCTTTAATTGTGGCATAAGCCGTCTTCATAGATTTGAATCCTAATGTGGCCCTGATGATCCGCTTTAGCTTGCCATGATCACATTCGATCACGTTATTTTTATACTTAATCTGCCTGTGCTCAAGGTCTGGTGGACATTTTCCTTCCCGTTTTAACCGTGATAAAGCACGTCCATATGTGGGTGCTTTATCCGTGTTGATCACTTCTGGAATTTGCCACTTCTTCACATTATTTAAAATTTTTCCAAGAAAACAATATGCTGATTTGGTATTACGTCTAGAAGAAAGATAAAAATCAATGGTATTGATCCTAGACAAAATAATGGACAGCACGTCCCTCTAAAGATAACGTAACTTTAATCTTTGGAGATTCAAGAAATGGCTAAACGTTTTAGTCCCGAATTTAAACAGCATGCTATAGATGGAAACTGTTAAATGTTAAGGAGGTTGAAATACCAGATTGTTCAAGGTCATTGCATGTTATTTTGCAAGAAACACCCTCTATAGATGAAGAATTTTTAACAAAAACGTTAAAAGATAATAAAGCACGAGGACACGGAGGTATAAATCAATTACTTCATAAAGGGAAAATAGTTGAGGTAGAGTTTGGTCACTACCATAATGTTTTTAAAATAGCAAAGAATAAAAAATTAGGTACAAATAAGCGTTATAAATCCACAGTCCAAAATGGGGAAATGCATAAAAGAAGATTAGCTATAGTAGTAAAGGTACAACCAAACAATATGGTACAAGTTGTTCCGATTACATCTAAGGAACCACAAAGTGAAAATGATCAGTTGAATAGCCACCAAAATTCTAGACACATATAACCATCTTTTGATGAATCACTTCATAAGCTAATGGGAAACACTAATCATTGGAAGCACAACAGCTCTTTGAGCTATACCAAACTTCGATATATTCATCGATATCCGACTTCAGCTTGTCAAAAATCATTTCATCAGAAATATAAAAATAAGTACGGCTATTCAATTACATACACTATTCCTTGGGTTTATTTTCAGATTTTTACAAACATTCAATCAACAACTTCTTCTTTTCAAGACTAAATCAACATAAGTCTATGTTTTAAAATAATTAAATAATTTTTTTCAAGCTTACAATCTACAACTAAAGTCGACCTTCTCGATTTTTTGTTGACATGTCTAAAAAATCAAATATATTAATAATGATACGATATGTATCATTATACAAAAATATTTTAAATAGGATGTTTAAAATGATAGGGCTAATCGGAATAGTCTTGTCCCTAATATTGCTGATGTATTTAGCATATAAGGGCTTCAGCGTTATTGTTCTTGCACCAATACTTGCGTTATTTGCAGTTGCATGGAGTGGGCTCAGCAATGAGATACTTGGGTTTTATTCTCAAGTTTTCATGACAGGTTTAGGTGGCTACATCATCAAATATTTCCCACTCTTTTTATTAGGAGCTGTGTTTGGGAAATTAATGGATGACTCAGGTTCAGCTCGAACTATCGCCAATTTTTTTGTAGAAAAATTGGGACATAAAAGAGCGATGCTTTCTATCGTGCTTTCATGTTCGATTCTAACTTACGGTGGTGTTTCGTTATTTGTTGTTGGTTTTGCTGTATTCCCAATTGCATCTGCACTCTTTAAAGAACTTGGGATTCCGAAGCGTCTAATTCCTGCAGCAATCATGTTAGGTGCTCTTACTTTTACCATGACGGCATTACCTGGCACACCTGCTATTCAAAATGCTATTCCAATGCCATTTTTTAATACAGACCTATACGCGTCACCTGGCTTAGGAATACTGGCATCCATTTTTATTCTGGTTACAGGAATGTGGTGGTTAAACAAGCGTATTGCTAAAGCACATTTACATAATGAAGGTTATGGCAATCACTTTGAATCACACCACCGTGAAAGTGGATTAACTTCATCATCTCCAAGTTTACTGATTGCTTTTGCACCAATCCTAGTAGTTATAATTTCCAACCTACTGTTAACTAAAGTGATTTTACCTTCTCTGGATACGGCATATCTTTCTACTGATCAATTTGGAAATACTTCATTAAGTTCAGTCATTGGGCTATGGGCGATTATCTGTGCATTGGTCTTAGCTTGCTTAAGCATCATCGTTCTAAATTGGAAGGCCTTTGTTGATATCAAAGATTCAATTCAGCAAGGGGTGTCATCTTCATTCTTACCTATTTTTAATACGGCTTCTGAGGTGGGTTATGGCTCAGTCATCGCTTCATTGGCAGGTTTTATTATTCTGCGTGATTTTCTAATCGGTATTGCGCCAAGTAATCCACTAATTTCTGAAGCTATTGTTATCAATGTATTAGCAGGGATTACAGGCTCAGCTTCAGGTGGTCTTAGTATTGCCCTAAAAACAATGGGTGAAACCTATAAAAGTTTGGCACTAGAGCATGGGATTTCATTAGAACTCATGCACAGAGTCGCATCAATGGCCTCTGGCGCACTTGACTCACTTCCACACAATGGTGCCGTAATTACTATCATTACCTTATGTGGATTGACTCATAAACAATCTTATTACGACATGTTCATTGTCGCAGTTGTTATACCGCTGATTGCATTAAGTGGTGTCATTACCCTCGGCACAATATTTGGATCATTCTAGAAAATTCAATACCTTAACCCTATATGGTGAATAAAAAATGTCTCATACGATAAACCTTCCTCGAATTATGCAGGTTGGAAAAAATGCTCGAAGCCAGCTTCCTGCAATATTAAATAGCTTAGGCGCAAAAAAGCCTTTGATCATCACTGACAAAATGATGGTTACATTAGGTTATATCAATGAAATCCAGAACATACTCAAAACAGCAAATATTGAAAGCGACTATTTTGACGAGACTATTCCTGAGCCAACTTCTGCTTCAATCGAAGCAGGTGTAAATCATATTAGATCTCATCAATATGATTCCATCATTGCTGTAGGTGGCGGAAGCCCAATCGACAGTGCCAAAGCCATTAGTATTTTGGGCATGTTTGGTGGAGAAATTCGTGATTATAAATTTCCCCGACAAGTGAATGAGACTGGATTACCTATTATTGCTGTTCCAACAACAGCAGGTACAGGTTCAGAATGTACTCGATTTACCATCATTACTGATGATAAAACCAGTGAAAAAATGCTGTGCGCAGGGTTAGGTTTTTTACCTGTGGCTGCAATCGTAGACTATGAATTAACGATGTCAATGCCTGCCCGTACAACGGCTGATACTGGAATTGACGCACTCACGCATGCAATTGAAGCTTATGTTAGTAAAAAGGCAAGTCCATATAGTGATTCCCAAGCGATTGCAGCAATGAAGCTCATTGGTCCAAATATACAGACCGTTTTTCACGAACCAAATAATGAATCTGCACGTGAAAAAATGATGCTTGGATCTACATTTGCAGGTATCGCATTTTCCAATGCCTCTGTTGCTTTAGTACATGGTATGAGTCGACCGATTGGAGCTTTTTTCCATGTTCCGCATGGATTATCTAATGCAATGTTACTACCGATGATTACTGAGTTTTCAATACATGGTGCACCAGAACGTTATGCAGACTGTGCTAAAGCAATGGGTGTTGCCCATATGGATGACTCTGACAATGTTGCAAATCAGAAACTTATCCAAGCATTAATCGAAATAAATAGAGACCTCAAAGTTCCAACATTAGCTGAATTTGGAGCTGATAAACAATTTTTCGATGAAATTGTCGAAACAATGGCTGAACAAGCACTCGCATCTGGTTCACCTTCCAATAACCCTGTCGTTCCTACAGTCACCGAAATAGTTTCACTATATAAGCAACTCTGGTAAGGCATATTTAATTCATTTTTCCACATCAAGAGGATAGATCCACATGGAATTAATCGGGCATTTTATTAATGGGACTCTGAATACCCAACATGCAAGAACTCAACCTGTTTACAATCCATCAACAGGTGAACAAAGCAAGGAAGTAGCGCTTGCAACCAAAGCAACAGTTGAAGAAGCAATTGCCGCAGCTGAAGCAGCATTTCCTGAATGGCGAAATACTCCAGTGATTAAACGTGCACGTGTAATGTTTAAATTCAAAGAACTGCTGGAAAAAAATGCTGAAAAAATTTGCCAACTTATTGGTGAAGAACATGGAAAAATCATGCATGATGCTGCTGGCGAATTACAGCGTGGTATCGAAAACGTCGAGTATGCTTGTAGTGCACCTGAATTCTTAAAAGGCGAATTTAGTAAAAATGTTGGACCATCTATTGATTCTTGGAGCGAATTCCAGCCATTAGGTGTAGTCGCTGGAATTACTCCATTTAACTTTCCAGCGATGGTTCCACTTTGGATGTTCCCTATGGCTATTGTCTGTGGAAATACCTTTATTTTGAAACCTTCTGAGCGTGACCCATCATCTACTTTGTTTATCGCGCAGTTGATGAAAGAAGCTGGATTACCAGATGGCGTACTCAATGTGGTAAATGGTGATAAAGAAGCTGTTGATACTTTACTTTTAGATACTCGTGTACAGGCTGTGAGTTTTGTCGGATCTACAGCGATTGCTGAGTATATTTATAAAACTGCTACAGCATCAGGAAAACGCTGCCAAGCCCTTGGTGGTGCAAAAAATCACGCAATTGTGATGCCTGATGCAGATTTGGATAATGTAGTTAGCTCTTTACTTGGCGCTGCGTTTGGTTCTTCTGGCGAACGCTGTATGGCACTTTCGGTTGCTGTGGCGGTAGGCGATGAAATTGCAGACCAAATGATAACTAAGCTTTCTGAAGCGATGAGTTCACTCAAATATGGTCCTTATTTGGATAAAAATAACGATTTTGGACCACTCATTACAGCTCAACATAAAGCTAAGGTTGTAGGTTATATTAATAGTGCTGAAGAACAAGGTGCGAACATTGTGGTTGATGGTCGCGATGCTGCTCCAGTTGGTTATGAAAATGGTTTCTACGTTGGTGCCACACTCATTGATCAAGTCACTGCTGACATGACCAGTTATAAAGAAGAAATTTTTGGACCTGTATTACAAGTGATTCGTGTAAGTACAATGCAAGAAGCTATGAACCTTATTGATAATCATGAATATGGTAATGGTACTTGTATTTATACACGTGACGGTGAAGCAGCCCGCTATTTCAGTGATAACATTAAAGTTGGTATGGTCGGAGTTAATATTCCGCTTCCTGTACCTGTTGCTTATCATAGTTTTGGTGGTTGGAAACGTTCATTATTTGGTGACTTATATGCGTATGGTCCAGATGGTGCTCGTTTCTATACTCGACGCAAAACCATTACTCAACGTTGGCCAAGTGCGAATGTTAGAGAAGGCGCACAATTTTCTATGCCGACTTTAAACTAAGATTAGCAAACAAGATAAGGGGGGAAGCTGTTATAGCTTCCCTTTTTTATGTAGTATCAATCAGATGACTCAGGTCGTTGGCAGCTTGACGCAATAGTGGTTCAAAAGCCAAAAGATCATCTAATGATTTACGTATGGTCGGTGCATGTACATATAAACATGCAACAATCTCTTCTTTTCTAAAGATTGGAACTGAACACGCCACCATACCTGAGATAAATTCTTCGTTATCTGTTCCAATTTGATTTGAATAAATTTGACTTAAATTTTCTTCAAGCAAGATTGGATTTGTAATGGTATTTTTAGTCATTTGTTCAATAGACAGATGTTCCAATATTTTTTTTCTACGTTGATCTGATTGAAAACTCAGTAGTAATTTCCCACTGGATGTACACCATAGTGGCACAGTAGAACCAATCGGTAGATAGACTTGTAAGGGCCAATTGGTCTGGACACGGTCTGTGTATAGCATTTGATTGTTATGCAGTATAGCGATTCCACATGTTTCATTAATTTGCTCTGACAACTTTTGCAAAATCGCTAGTCTTTCTATTTTTAGAGGTTCTTGCTGCCATGCACTCATGAGCAAATCATAGGTTCGCTCGCCTACGATATACCCACCATAGGTATCAACCTTAATGAACTTTTCCTGCTCCAAGGTCTGCAACAGTCGATGGATACTAGGTTTAGGAATATCCAGTTCTACTGAGAGGTCTAAAGGGGTCGGAGGATGTTTGGCTGTTGAAATAGCCTCAATAATATCTAAAACTCGGGTTATTGATGAGCCTTTTCTATTCATTGTAAGTACTCGATAGTCAAAGGTAGTTACCTGTACAAAAAGAATAATATAATTTTTCAAATTATAAGTGATGTATAGGATTCATCCTAATGATTGCTGAATGTTTTTAGCATGTTGGGTTTTACAAATTAAATTAGAGCGGCCTTGTTGAACAAACCTACCGATAAAGTCTTATTCCGCTATATAATTTGCAAATGAATAAGCCTATAAAAGGGCAGCAACAGGTGTGCCAGACTCCGCTTGCTTTAATATGGACATGATCTGGTTGTCAGTAAATTTAGATGTTTTCATGCAGAATCTCCTGCTTGTATCTTAAGATAAAATTCTACTTTTAGATCCTATTATTTTTAGGGGGGATTACCGATCAACTACGTTTAGAGTTAGAAGATGCTATAAAATATAAAGAAGCCTGTATTAAAGCTTTATTCAGTTTGAATGACTTTGATTGACAAATATGTGCATACGTATATACTAAAGGTAATTGGTGAGGTATCTAATTAAGAATTAGATGTACTTTTGATAGTTCGCTATTAAAAGGAAACCGTGGCAGAAAGGCCCTCGCGACAGCGCTTAGACGCTTACTGCAACTACAAAATACAAAAGAAAGCCAGCTTATAGCTGGTTTTTTTTTGCTTGCTAATTTTTATGAGTTTTTTTAATTTAAAGCCTAGACTAGAGTCTAGGCTTATTGTTATCTGCACATTAGTATCTAATATTTAAATACTGACTCTCAATGTTTTATCTATCCCTTTAACCAATTCATCATAGTGCTGAAAGTTAATGAAATTAGCCTCATCGGTTCGATTCGCTAGGGTATTTAACAAAGTTTTCCCTGAGCTAAGGTCTAGCAGGATATTCTCAATAAAATTCTGAACAATCTGAACTTGATTATCATAAACAGTATCGACTTTATTTCTAGATAGAGGCTTTTTGGGTGCTACCATAAATGATTTTAAAAGAGTTATTCCCTCTTTTTGTTTTCCTTGTAGTAATGTTAGCGGCAGTGTAAAAATAACCCCCTAACGGCATTTAAAAACTGACCCCCTTGGTTAATATAGCGGTCATTTTGGACTGCTCAACATGTT
>NZ_LSOD01000032.1:55413-76920 GCF_001592855.1 Acinetobacter sp. BMW17 | reverse complement strand
ATTCTTAATGCCAATCGAAGACGTATTCTCTATTTCTGGTCGTGGTACAGTAGTAACTGGCCGTGTAGAAACTGGTATTGTGAAAGTAGGCGAAGAAGTTGAAATCGTTGGTATCAAAGATACAGTTAAAACAACTGTAACTGGCGTAGAAATGTTCCGTAAACTTCTAGACGAAGGTCGTGCGGGCGAGAACTGTGGTGTTCTTCTACGTGGTACTAAGCGTGAAGACGTACAACGTGGTCAAGTACTTGCTAAACCAGGTGCAATCAAGCCGCACACTAAATTTGATGCAGAAGTATACGTACTTTCTAAAGAAGAAGGTGGTCGTCACACTCCATTCCTTAACGGTTACCGTCCACAGTTCTACTTCCGTACAACTGACGTAACTGGCGCGATCAAATTACAAGATGGCGTTGAAATGGTTATGCCTGGTGACAACGTAGAAATGTCAGTAGAATTAATCCACCCAATCGCAATGGACCCAGGTCTACGTTTTGCGATCCGTGAAGGTGGTCGTACAGTTGGTGCTGGTGTAGTTGCTAAAGTAACTGCATAATCATCTGATTGTGTGAAAAAAAGCGCTCCTTTGGGGCGCTTTTTTTATTTCTTCATCTTAGCAATTAAGTGATTATTTTAGGGCAAGATACAGCATGCTTTAGTGTTCATCCTAAAAAATAGCGTAGAACATTGCGCACACTAAATTGTCTAACAATCCACCCTGAAAACTGTCCTAAACTGATATTTTGCTGACCCTAACTGCACTTATGGGCGGAGCCCAATCACGTAAGATAAAAAGACGAAAACAACTATAAGTAGTGGATATCTTCAGGATATTCATAGGAGCAGAAAGATGAATGCGAAGGTAAAAATCACCAACCGTGCGGGTGCGAGTTTCCCTGTACGTCGGATGAACTTTGAGTTTGAAAGCGTACCTGAATATTGGATGAATGGTTCAGCTGGACTGACCCATTTTATGACCGCACTGTCAGCACTCTTTCCAGCAGGTGAAATGTTTTTTATCGATAGTGTTCGTGCGGTCAGACAGCATCCCTCGATTAAAGATAATGCCGAATTACAAAAAGAAATTTCAGCCTTCATTGGTCAAGAAGCGATGCATACGCAAGAACATGAGGGTTTTAATGCGTCGGCGCAAAAGTATGGGCACGATGTTGCAACACTTGATCGCTATACCGACCGTGCAATTCAAACCACGCGTAAAGTATTTGCTTTTCTAGGCAAGCCTGTGGGTATTACACAAGAGATGGTGGATTTAACAGCAACCACCGCGCTGGAACATTTTACTGCAACTATTGCCTCTCAGTTGTTGGTCAATAACTACATTCAAGAGCTGATGAGCGATGAAACCATGAAAACCATGTGGTTATGGCATGCTATTGAAGAAAATGAGCACAAAGCTGTGGCTTATGATGTGTTTGAGGGAGTTTTTGGAAAGGGAGTCAAATCCTATCTACTACGAACGGGATCGCTGGTTGCAGCCATGGCCATTTTATTTTGTGTACAGTCGTATTTTGTACTTCGTTTATTACAGCAAGATAAACAACTGAATAGGGCTGCGCTGAAAGATATTTATACCTATGCATATAGTCCATCGAAAGGAATTATTACCGGTATGGCTCGTGAAATGATCATGTACTTTAAACCGGGTTTTCATCCTAATCATCACGACACCGATGCTTTACTTGAGAAGTGGAAGCTAAAATTAGGGTTTTAAGCAGTTTTGGCTCTTTGAGCGATGTAAATCGCTCTTTTTTTTGTTCGGTTTTTAGCACAAATTTTTTATACTGTGACCTCCACATTTTAGAAAGATAAACGAAGATGATTCGTTTAATGCAAGCTGCGGACTTAAGCCAAATTGCGCAGATTGAAAATTTAGTTCAAACCCATCCTTGGAGCCTAAAACAGTTCCAAGAGTCCATGCAGTCTTATCACAGTACCGTGATTGAACAGGCAGGGCAGGTCGTAGGCTTTTGTATCCTCCAACCCGTTCTTGATGAAGCTAATTTATTGTTGATGGCCATTCATCCAAGCCAGCAAGGCAAAGGGTTGGGTTATCAGTTATTAGATGCTTCACTGGCACAACTCAAAAACAACCCGCTACAGGTATTTTTAGAAGTCCGTGAGAGTAATGAGGCAGCCATTGCCTTGTATGAGAAGTCCGGTTTTCATCAAATTGATTTGCGTAAAAATTATTATCCTAAACCAGATGGTGGCCGTGAACATGCCATTATTATGGTGAAATCGTGTAGTGATGACTTTTCTGAGTTATTTAAATAAGAGAAAAGTTGAGTTTCTATATGACGCCATTATTTAATAATGGCGTTATTCCACCCCGAAGGTAGGGTGGTCATTAAGGAGTTTCCCAGTTGCTGCACTTCCTCGCTGCTCAGGCTATGATTGAGTCTGCGCCACTGACCATCAATCAGTAACTCTAGCGGTAAATATTGCGATTTATAGTTCATTTTTTCTGAGTGTGGTACCCAATAGCCCAAATACACAAACTGCAAAGCGCGTGCTTTTGCTAGCTCGATTTGTTTTAAAATGGCAAAAGTCCCCAGTGAGCGTTTGTTTTCATCGGGATCAAAAAACGTATAAACCGCAGATAAACCATCATCTAAAGGGTCGCAGGTCGAAACACAGATGAGCTGGTCTTCTTTCCACAGTTCTAAGAAAAAGCTCTCGGTACAGCTATGCACGAGGAATTTATCAAACTGATCGCGACTGGGTGGGAACATGTCTCCATCGGCATGCCGTTTAAAAATATAACGCTCATATAAGTCATAATGTTTTTTGGTGGCATCCGCAGTGCGGGTAATTTTTAAAGTGAGGTCTTGATTGCGTTTCCATGCTTTTTTTTGACTGCTGTTCATTTTAAATTCGCGCACAGGTACGCGGCTAGACAGACACTGTCGACACAGATGACATTCTGGGCGGTAGACAAAATCACCACTCCGGCGAAAACCTACGCGAGAAAGTTCGGACAGCGTGACGACATCCATACGATGCGCTGGATCGAGAAATACCATCCGAGCTGACTTTTTTTCTAGATAGCTGCAGTCATGCGGTGGCGTGATGTAATACTGTAAATCATTCAGTAGGGACTTCGGGTGATACGAATTCATGATAAATCCCTCTATTATTCTTTATTCAGTCAGTCGCGCATTTTGCGCTATTGTTTTACTTGAAAATACACCCTCCTGATACATTTTCCAATCGATAGCAGGTTGATTTACAACATCTTGTAACGATTTTAAGTAGGTTTGCCGAGAAAGTGTACAAGCACCGAGGCTTAACAGATGATCATTGACCAATTGGCAGTCGATCCAAGGCAGCTTATTTTCACGTCCAATCAACATCAGCGTATAAAATGCCATTTTTGAGACATCCGTTTCGGTACTGAACATGGACTCCCCAAAACAGCCGTGTCCAATGCTGATGCCGTATAGTCCACCAACCAAGCGTGTTTGATCCCAAACTTCAACGCTATAGCCATAACCCGCATCAAACATTGCACAGTAGCCATCTATAATGTCTTCACTGATCCACGTGTCATCAGCGTAGCTACGAGGTAGTGAGCAGGCACGGATCACCCGTTCAAAAGCTTGATTGATGGTGATGCGATAATCCTGCTTTTTCATACTCCGAAGGAGAGTTTTACTGGGCTGATAATCCTGCGGGCGAATGATGCAACGTGGCTCGGGGCACCACCAGCAAATGGGCTCGCCTGTTGAGAACCATGGAAATAAACCATGGGTGTAGGCTTCAAACAGGGTAGAAGGGGAGAGGTCTGCACCGATACAAATTAAGCCTTCACCTTCGGGGTCAACTTCAAGTGGATCGGGAAAGATATACTCAGAAGGTGGTAACTGCTGCATAGTGGTGTGTATACATGATAAAAAATGACTTTAAGATCATACATAAAAAAACCGCCTATGGAAGGCGGTCTTTTTCAAGGCTTAGATTATTCGCCTAAAGCATCCAAATACTTTTCCGCATCTAGCGCAGCCATACAGCCAGAACCCGCTGAAGTGATCGCTTGACGATAAACACTATCAGCAATATCACCTGCTGCGAATACACCTGCGACAGAAGCGGCAGTCGCGTTACCAGATGTACCGCTTTGGACTTGGATATAGCCATCACGTAAGTTCAATTGACCATCAAACATTGCACTGTTTGGTTTATGGCCAATGGCAACAAACAAACCTTGAACATCAATTTCTTGTGTAGATTCGTCTTGAGTTGATTTTAAGCGAACTGCGGTTACACCTGTGTTGTCACCTAAAACTTCATCTACTTGATGGTTCCAAATGATGCTGATTTTGCCTTCTTTTTCTTTCTCAAATAAATGATCTTGAAGAATCTTTTCAGAACGTAATGAATCACGACGGTGAACCAAAGTCACATGCGATGCAATGTTAGACAAATATAGTGCTTCTTCAACGGCAGTATTCCCGCCACCCACAACCATCACTTTTTGGTTTTTGTAGAAGAAACCATCACAAGTTGCACATGCGCTTACGCCTTGACCCATAAAAGCAGCTTCAGATTCAAGACCTAAGTACTGAGCGGTCGCACCTGTGGCAATAATCAGTGCATCACAAGTGAACTCATCCATATCACCTTTAAGGACGAATGGACGTACAGAAAGATCGACTTCATTGATATGATCGTAGATGATTTCAGTACCAAAACGTTCTGCATGGGCTTGCATACGTTCCATGAGTGCAGGGCCTGTTAAGCCTTCAGGGTCACCCGGCCAGTTATCCACTTCAGTCGTTGTGGTGAGCTGACCACCGAGTTGGATACCCGCAATCAATGTCGGCTTTAAGTTGGCACGCGCAGCATATACCGCAGCGCTGTAACCCGCAGGGCCTGAACCGAGAATAATCAAACGTGAGTGACGAGCGCTCATACGTAGAATCCTTTTTTTATTTAGAAATTTGTGGAATTATACGTGAAACTCTATAACAGTTGTGTGAGTTCAATGTCGATATTATTGATCATATAAATCGTTTTGAGCTATATAGAAGAAATATGCGGTGTAGAGCGGGTAAAAGAGGATAAATCATCTACTCACTATACATAAAGCATTTAAGAATAGTGCATCTTTTTATAAAGAAGAGGTGCATAATATGACGTTTATTGTGAAACTTTTGCTTTAGGTTTCGAACAAAAACATTAATGAAGAATTTGTTACAGGACAGTATATGACTGAGGTGTCGGGTGCTTATGCACAGCGCTTATTAATGACATTATTTTTAGTCTCGTTTGGCATTTATTTGTTCCTTGCTACCGTGACCTATACCCCATTTGATCCGGGCTGGATGCATATATCAAGTGATACCTTGCAAGTCTCGAATGCCAGTGGCGTTGCTGGGGCGTGGATTGCTGACTTACTGTTCGGTTTTTTAGGCTGGGCAAGTCTACTTATTCCTGTGTTTTTGTTCATTGAAGCCATTCAAGTCTGGTGGCCGCATAGTTTTTTAAACCGCCCATTTCGTTATGCTGCACAATTCTTTATTTTGCTTGCAACCGCCAGCTTACTGTTCTTGTTTTGGAAAGTTCCAGCGGATACTTTAGACAATGCCTCTGGCGGCATTATTGGTTATGAACTGGGACAAAGTTTGTCGCAAATTTTAACCATTTACGGTGCAACCTTATTTTTGGTCGTGTTTACCGTGGTCTTATTGACCTTAGCTTTCGGTATCAAATGGAACCGTACTTTCGCGACGCTCAAAGCAACTCCTGCTTATTTACAAGATTTATTTTACCGTAATGTGCCTGAAAGCGAGTCTGCCTTTGATCGCACGACGCCAAGCGTGAAAAAAGAAGTGATTGCAATGGCACCGAAAAAGGGTGTTGAAGCAACGGAATTGGTCGAGGCGCCAGTAGCCGTGCAAGAGCTATCGGTTAAAGCACCTCAGCGCGACTATTCAGCAGAGCATTTGTTTAATGACATGGTGGCCAAAGAGCAACGTGTTCAAGAACAACAGGTGGATGTGGATGATGAAGTAGAGCTTGAGCGGACTATAGAAAAAGCGCACCAATTAGAACAAGACAGTCAACGCGTGGTGGCGACAGGGGAAGTGTGGCGTGCATTAAACTCAAGTGAAGATCAACGTCATAAAAATGATATTGATGCTTTACTTCGTGCTGCCGAAGAAGATCGCTCATTTAGCCCAGAACAACATTTTCAAGCAGTGGTGCAAGATCATACAGCGCCAATTGCTGATCCTCATTATTTCCAAGACGATGCCCCTGCGCAGAAGAAAAATGTCGATTGGGATGATGATGAAATCTTTGACGAGCTGCTTGCTGCTGTACCCAATGGTAAAACAGCAACAGATGTCCATAGCCCATTCAATACACCTGAACCGGTGTCTCATTTACATGTGGTTGAAGATCCAATTGCGGTAGCCGAGGTTGCAACCTTAAGTGCTGCTGCAAGTCCCGTTGCATTACAAGCAGCGCCGAGTGGAATTGCAAAAGCACAGCTTGATGAATTGGATGATTTAGACGAATTCCTTGCTGAGGATTGGTCAGAGCAGAAAGTAGCTGCTTCAGATGTACGCACCAGCAGTAGCTATGCGCAGTCATCAGCTTTTGTACAAGCACCCATTCAGCATCATAATACAGTGAGCACAAGTGCTACAGCGGCTGTAGCCAAAGAAGTTTTGTCCAAAGAAGCGTTTATTGAAGCATGGCAGGACACTGCTGGAAAACCGCAAGACGAAGAAGAGTTTGACTTTGATGCGCCATTGACGGATGCATCAGGCCGTCCAATGTCTTTGTCCATGCAAGTAGCAGAGCGTCGTCGTGATTTATCACCGCTGCCAGGACTGGATTTACTGGATGAAGTTGACCTCAATAAAAAAGTCAATTTCACTGCTGAACAGTTGGCGCGTTTATCTGAATTGCTTGAAATTAAACTACAAGAGTTCAATGTCAAAGCCAAAGTGGTCGAAGCGCAGCCAGGGCCCGTAGTAACTCGTTTTGAGTTGGATTTAGCACCGGGCGTGAAAGCCTCTAAAGTGACCAATATTTCCCGTGACCTTGCGCGTTCAATGTCCATGGCATCTGTACGTGTGGTTGAAGTTATTCCGGGTAAACCGTATATCGGGATTGAAGTGCCGAATAGCACACGTGAAATGGTGCGTTTAATCGAGTTGTTGACCATTCCTGCTTTTACCGATCCGAATAGCATTCTTTCGATGGCAATGGGCAAAGATATTTCGGGTAACCCGGTCATTGCTGATTTAGGTAAAGCGCCGCATATGCTGGTTGCAGGTACCACAGGTTCAGGTAAATCGGTGGCAGTGAACTCGATGATTTTATCGATGTTGTTGAAATATACGCCGAATGAGTTGCGTTTAATTTTGATTGACCCGAAACAATTAGAGCTCGCTAACTATAACGATATTCCACATTTGCTTACCCCTGTGGTCACGGACATGAAAGATGCAGTCAGTGCCTTGAACTGGTGTGTGAATGAAATGGAACGCCGCTATAAGCTGATGTCTTTCTTAAAAATTCGTAAGCTTGCGGACTATAACCGTAAAGTGGAAGAAGCGATTGCCAATGGCGAAGAGCTGATTGATCCGACTTGGAAAGCCAGTGATTCGGTTGCCGGTGAGCGTGCACCACGTTTGACCCCATTACCATCGATTGTGATTGTGGCGGACGAGTTTGCCGATATGATTATGCAGGTCGGTAAGAAAGCTGAAGAAATGATTACGCGTTTGGCACAAAAGTCACGTGCCGCAGGCATTCATTTGTTACTTGCAACGCAGCGTCCATCGGTCGATGTAATTACGGGTCTGATTAAAGCCAATATCCCAACACGTGTGGCTTTACGTGTGAACTCAAAAATTGACTCTCGCACGATTTTGGATGCTGGTGGGGCGGAAGACTTACTGGGTCATGGTGATATGTTGTTCTTAGGGCCGGGTAAAATTGAACCTGAACGTGTACATGGTGCCTTTATTGCCGATGATGAAGTCAACCGCATCTGTGATGCTTGGCGTGAACGGGGTTCGCCAAATTATGTTGATGAAATCCTAACGCCATTTGATGAAGAGCCAAGTTCTCGTGGCTTTGAAGATGGTGATGGCGATCCAAACCGTGATGCACTTTATGACCAGTGCGTATCCTTTGTATTGGAAACACGCAAGGTTTCGGTGTCCTCGCTACAACGTAAGTTTAGTTTGGGCTATAACCGTGCCGCGCGGATTGTCGACCAAATGGAAGAAAATGGGATCGTGAGTGCGCAAGGTGCGAACGGTAAGCGAGAAATTTTAGTTTAAAAAGAAAGCCTGCGGATTGCAGGCTTTTTCTTAATCATTCAGTTTAGGCATCCAGTCATGCAAATTATTGATGCATTAATTCCATTGGTAGTACTCATTGCCATGGGGTATGTATTAAAGCGGTATCGCTTTTTAACGGTAGAATTTTGGCAAGGCGCTGAAAGACTGAATTATTGGATTCTATTTCCTGTTTTACTCTTCAGTAGTCTAGCCACCGTTCATTTTAATGTCGGGCAAGTCTTGCCAGCGCTTGCTGTGGTCTTTAGTGTGACCTTGCTGATGAGTGTGGTGCTGTGGGTATTAAAAGCGCTGTATGGTACGCCTGTGGCGCAATTTGGCGTCTATTTACAGAGTCATATTCGTTTCAATACTTATATTGGTTTGACCAGTATGGCTTTGATTTTTGGCGCTGCAGGGATGCAAGTCTTTGCCATGATTATTGCCTTTGTCATTCCTTTGGTGAATGTACTCTCCGTACTTGGTTTTTCTCAAGGGCAGGGACTATCTTATAAAAATATTGCGTGGTCGGTTGCGAAAAATCCGCTGATTCTGGCTTGTCTGGTTGGGCTCATTTTTAATTTTTCAGGTATGCATTTGCCCGAGAGCATTAACCAATCTTTAAAGCTGGTAGCAGGGATGAGTCTCCCACTTGGGCTATTGTGTGTGGGCGCAGCACTACAGTTTAATGCGCTAAAATATGCGGGTCGAGCGCTGATTCTGAATACCTTTGGGCGTTTAATCTTGGTGCCTATTTTAGCCTATGTAGGCTGTCTTTTATTTGGTTTAGCAACATTTGAAACCATGATTGTGGTGGTTTTCTTCTCACTGCCGACGGCATCGGCTGCCTATGTCCTGACCAAATATTTTCAAGGGGACAGTCAACTCATGGCAGCAATCATTAGTTTGCAAACCTTGTGTTTCGGTTTGACTTTTCCACTTTGGATGTGGTTTTTACAGACATAAAAAATGCCAGTCTCATAGAAATAAGCTGGCATCTGTAGATCATGCGCATTGAGCAGATCTAGACTTAGGCGAATTTAGCCAAAACCTCTAAGAAGGGAGCTGCTTGACGTGGATATGCGGCAATTACGTCATGGATACGCTGACCTTCTGGATTGGTGGCATTAATGTCGCGACCATCCGTTTTAAATTGGGTGAGCAGTCGCTCATAATCACTTGGGCGCATGTGTTTAAAGGCATGGTACAACACATGAAAATCGCCATTCACACCTTCAGGAGGAAGCTGAGTTAAGTAGGCAAATACACGCTCATCTGACCATTCTTCATTGAACGTTGCTGGCTGAGATAATGCCATAGCAATCTCCTTGCTGGTTTAATCATTAAAAAAGGCAAAATATGGGAGACAAAGAAAATACTTTCTTGTGTCTGCGCATATTCTGCCTTGATTCAATTTGCTTGACTAATCAAAAATCAGATTAACGTTCTTCAGGCAAATTGATATTCATTTCAAGCATTTCAATATTCGCTTCAGAACGGACAGCCATTTGAATGTGCTGTTCATCTACACCGCGAACATAGCGATTCACCACTTGCATGATTTCTTTCTTCATTTGGTCGATTTTGTCTTGGCTAAGACGTTTACCTAAACCACTTTCAGACGCTACGATGACTTTCAAACGATCTTTTGCTGTTTGAGCACTAGACGGTTTTTCATCATTACTAAAAAGCTTACTCCAAAATCCTGCCATGTCTACGCTCCAAATAGTCGTGCTAACCAGCCTTTAGGCTTCACCGTAATATGACGGTAAGGACGTTCTTCACCTAAGAAACGTGCCACAAGGTCATCATAGGCCTGGCCTGCTGATTCTTCAGTAAAGAGAATCACTGGTTTACCTTCGTTCGATGCTTGTAAAACGCTCTTACATTCAGGAATCACTCCCAAAGTTGGCACACGTAAAATATCTTTAGAAATGTCGTCAATGGTTAACATTTCTTGTTTATCTGCACGTTCAGGGTTGAAGCGTGTGATACACAAGTGTTTACGAATACGACCTTCATTCATTTCAACTTTTTTGGTTTTGCTGTCGAGCATACCAATAATACGGTCAGAGTCACGTACAGATGAAATTTCAGGGTTGGTCACAATAATCGCTTCATCGGCATGGTACATTGCTAAAATTGCACCGCGTTCGATACCCGCAGGCGAGTCACAAATAATGTAGTCAAACTCTTGTGACAACTCATCCATGACACGTGCTACGCCTTCATCAGTTAAGGCATCTTTATCACGGGTTTGCGACGCAGGTAAAATATATAAATTCTCGATATCTTTATCGCGGATAAGCGCTTGTTGTAATCGAGCTTCATTATTTAATACATTGACAAAATCATACACAACGCGGCGTTCACAACCCATGATCAAATCAAGGTTACGTAAACCTACGTCAAAATCGATCACAACAGTTTTGTGACCACGTAGGGCTAAACCTGTTGCAAAAGATGCGCTCGTCGTAGTTTTGCCTACGCCACCTTTGCCTGATGTTACGACAACAATTTTCGCCACCGAATCCACTCCTGTTATGGTTTAAATCCCCTTATTTATCATTTGGGGCTTTTGGTGTTTATTTATACATTAAAATTCAAGCGCTTCAAATACAAGCTCTTGTTGATCATTTAAGTAAATATGTGTTGGGCGTTTTAAATGCTGCGCTGGAATATCATCTGCAACACAATAGGTCCCTGCAATTGAAACCAATTCGGCTTCTAAAGCATGACAGAAGATGCGTGCAGCGCTGTTTCCGCCCGCGCCGGCAATGACTCTACCACGAGCACTACCATAAATATGTATATTTCCTGAAGCAATCACTTCCGAGCCACTGTTAATGCCTGCGGTAATAATGATATCGCCTTGATTTTGAACCAAGCACTGACCCGTACGTAAAATTTCGTCATGGTATGAAGTTGCATGGCGAATGACAGGTACTGCCGCAACGGGTGCATTGGTAGAAGCTGTCGCAGCAGGAGCAGGGGCTTCAACCACTTGCTCTTTGGTTGCTTTGACTTCTTGAAGTTGCGAGCTAATACCATGACCTTGCGCGGGAATCACAGGGAACTGAATGGCACGGGCTTGTTCAGCCAAAATTCCTTCTTGTACTGCCATCGGCTGTACATCCAGATCCAGCAATAATTGAATCAAGGAAATTAATTCTTGCTCAACGCTACTTTCTAGAACAACTAACGCTCCAGCAGTCGATGCATTTTGTAATGTTTTACTTAATTGCTGTCGGATTGCATCATGATCATTGGTGTCAAGGGTAATGCGAATCGCATTGACCATTCTGCCAGTTATCCGGATATCAGCCATAATTTTTCCTTAAGACTTCTCAGATTTATTTTTTACTAAAGAAGTGATGTTGTAAATAGAGCAAATCCTAGAACAAAATGAAGGATTGCACTAGCTGCGTTTGTAATATTTTTACCTTAATGCTTATTCTTTGGCTTGATCATCTTTTTCAAGCTCTTCTAACCACTGTTTCACCTTAACTTGCTTGCGAATGGCATCTAAGCTTTCATAGACCACAGACTCAACCAACTGTTCCAAAGACTGATTATCAATTTTTAAATCACTGACTTTTTCAGCTATCAAGCGATAGGTGGCATTGGGCTGTGCAGGATTTCCGACCACCATCGGTTCCAGTAAACCTTGTGTGATGTTTTCACCAAGTCGTTGTCCGATACTTTGAATTTGTTGCTCAATTCTTCCACCCACAATTGGGATTAAACGCAGTAATTGGGTTAGTTCAGGGGTATCTTCAATCGCACGATTCACAATCAGACCGACATTTTGAGCAATAAAATACTGTCGCTGTTTCAGTTCAGTGGCCAGAGATTCCTGTAAAATTTCAGCCAATGCTTGTGCAAATAAAGCTCGATGATGATCGACGAGGTCATGGATAATTTTTTTATGGGTCGAACTGGTATTTAATTCGTGCTTCACCCCATCTAATACAGTAATCACGACGCGGTCAGAGAGTTCTTCCATCACCACGCGGTAGTAAAATTTGGCCTTGGCTTGTACCGACTCAGGAATTACGTTATAGCCCAATTCATGCAGTCGAAAAGCAATCACCCCCGCACGGAATAATCTTAAAAAACGTAAATGAGGAATAATGGCTAAAATTTCGTACCAATGAATAAAGGGAAAGAAAAACCAGCGACGATGGTGTCGATACACGATCGCAATGCCCCAACGCACCAATAATTCAGTAATCAAGAACAGAATAAACCAAGCTTCTGTGGTGATGACCCACGGATGTAAATGCTCACGATAGAAGCTTGAGACACTTTCTAGGTGAATGGCATGGAAAAACCATCCACCGATATTGCTCATGATAAAAAAATTAGCACACAAACAAAACAAGTTAAAAATGATCAGAAACACCATAAAAATGTCATAGATCAAAAACAGTTTGAAATACAAACTTTGTGGATCAACCTGATGATATTTAGAATTTTTGACTTGGTTATTGTGCATCATGCATAGACCCTTACTGGGTTAAATTGGACGTTGAGTATTTGGCTTTCATTTTTTCAATCAGCTGGTCTTTTTCAGTCCAAAGTTGATCGACCCACTGTTGGAATTGTTCACGAAAGTCTGCATCGTCTTCATAGTTTCCAGCGAGTACCCATGTAGGAATATCAATTTTACGCAAATTGACCGCAATCCGTGGGACTTCTCCGAGCCAAAATTCGCTATAGCCAGGTGCGCCGTCGGGATAGACAATGGTCATATCTACCAAGGCATCAATGTCATTACCTAAAATACTTAAGGCTAGGGCCAAGCCACCCGCTTTCGGTTTAAGTAAATTTTGATAAGGCGATTGCTGCTGTGCATGTTTTTCTGGAGTAAAACGCGTGCCTTCCAAATAGTTTAACAGGGTGAATGGTTGGCTAAGCAGTTGTTCACAAGACTTGCGTGCCTCTTCCATATCGCGTGTTTTCAACGCAGGATTTTTCGCAATTTGTTCTTTACTATGCCGCTTCATCATCGGGAAGCCTAGAATTTTAAAGGCTTGGCCGACAAATGGAATAAAAATAAGTTCCCACTTGGTAAAGAAGCGAGTGAGGGGCATACGGGTTAAACCAAAATATTGGTTAACCGTGGTGTCGACCCAACTTTGATGGTTGCAAGTCATCAGGTAACGACCCTGCATACTTAGCTCAAGATCATCATCGACAGAAATGTCCCATTTCGTGTTGGGTAGGACATGATCGATTAAATAATTGTTCACAGCCAGCCAGCTGTTGGTGATTTGAATATTGGTCTCATCCACTTTTTTTGATTTTTTAAACAGTTTGGTCAGGCCGAGTGCCAGCACTGGCGGACCATGAAAAAAAGTACTGCCTGTAATGACTGAACCAACAGTTAAACCACGTGTGATTTTTTTTAATAAAGGTTGTTTTTGGTTTGGTGATGACATAAAAATAAACCCTAAAATATAATGCGTTTCGCAACTCGTTCTATTTTCTAAAGGTCAATATAGTACGGGATGATCAAATAGAAAAGCACCAAACATTAACTGTGTAGAAATTGTGACGAAGAAAGCATTGAAAAGGAAATTTTTTATTACATATTGTAAATAAAGGCTTTATTATTAACAAAAAATCAATGGTCTAGATCATCGTTTTACGACAATATTCGTTCTATAAACAAAACACACAAAGAAGGAGGCATGCGATGCGTGCACTAGCAATTTCCGCAGTCGTTGGGGCAATGGTTCTTACAGGTTGTCAAAGCACTGGTAATAACATTGGTGGTGTGGAATACGATAAAGCTGCTCTAGGGACCTTAATTGGTGCTGCTGCGGGTTATGGTATTTCTAAAGGAAACGCAAACACGAGTCGTCAAAACAACCGTGCTGCAGCGATTGGCGCAGTTGTCGGTGGTGCAACTGGTGTTTACCTTGACAACAAAGAGAAGAAACTTCGTCAACAAATGGCGGGGACTGGTGTAGAAGTTAACCGTAATCCAGATGGTTCTGTAGGTTTGGTTATGCCGGGTAACATTACCTTTGATACCAACAAATCAAACATCAAGCCGAACTTCTATTCAACTTTAAACAAAGTTGCGCAAACCTTAACTGAAGATAACAAGAGCGGTATTCTTGTAACAGGTTATACAGATAGTACAGGTAATGATTCAATTAACATTCCTCTGTCTCAAGCGCGTGCGCAATCTGTAGCAAGTTACTTGGCATCTCAAGGTGTTTCTACAACACGTATTAATGCACAAGGTCAAGGTTCAGCAAACCCAATCGCGTCTAACGCCACTGCTGAAGGCCGTGAGCAAAACCGTCGTGTAGAAATCAGCATCTACGCAATTCAATAATTTTTATTGAAGACTGAAAAACCACCTTCGGGTGGTTTTTTTATGACTGTTAAAATATGAATTTGCATTATGCATCTGTAGCGGAGATGACTATAATCGAGCTCGGAATGAAATAGAGGAAAGACTATGTCACTGGCAAGTCAATTAAACGACAAGCAACTTGAAGCCATGAAATACACTCAAGGACCCTTGTTAGTACTTGCAGGGGCTGGTTCAGGTAAAACTTCGGTGATTACCCGTAAGATTGCCTACTTGGTGAAACACTGCGGCATTCCTGCTTATCGTATTACCGCGATGACGTTTACCAACAAAGCAGCACGCGAAATGAAAGAACGTGTCACCAAGCTGCTGTCACGTGAAGAGGCAAAAGGGCTTTCAGTCTCGACCTTCCACACCTTTGGCCTAAACATGCTGCGTTTAGAGCTGAAACACACACCATTAAAAAATAATTTTTCTATTTTAGATGCGGACGACTGTAAGCGTATTTTGATGGACTTGATGCACCGTGACAATTTATCCGGTGCGGAAAGTAAAGAACTGATTGCCAAAGCCATGAAGATGATTTCAGATTGGAAAAATGATCTGATTCCACCTGAGCAAGCACACACCACCTGTGAAACCGCAGAAGATGTTCAGTTTGCGCACTTGTATCAACTGTATGAGCGTAATTTACGTGCCTATAATGCGGTCGATTTTGATGACCTAATTGTGATGCCGACGCGTCTTTTACAAGAAAATGCAGAAGTACGTGAGCGCTGGCAAAACCGTATTCGCTATTTATTAGTCGATGAGTATCAAGACACCAACACCGCACAGTATATTTTGGTGAAATTGCTGGTCGGGGTGATGGGACAGTTCACTGCGGTGGGTGATGATGACCAATCGATCTACGCATGGCGTGGTGCCAAGCCTGAAAACATGGCTTTGCTGAATGAAGATTTTCACAATTTAAAAGTGATTAAACTCGAACAGAACTATCGTTCGACCAGTCGTATTTTAAAAGCGGCCAATACCGTGATTGGTAACAATCCGCATATTTTTGATAAAAAACTGTGGTCAGATAAAGGCCATGGTGAAGTGATTCGAGTGATTACTTGCCGCAATGATGACGATGAGTCAGAACGCGTGGTGAAAGACTTAATTACGCATAAACTGATGAATGGTAAAAATTGGAAAGATTACGCCATTTTGTATCGGGGTAACTTCCAAGCACGTGCACTGGAAACACAACTACGTCAAATGCAGATTCCGTACAAATTATCAGGTGGTCAGTCGTTCTTCGGACGGGCTGAAATCAAAGATGTGATGAGCTATTTGCGCGTCATTATTAATCCTGAAGATGACAGTGCATTTTTACGGATCATTAATACACCTAAACGTGCCATTGGGCCTGTGACTTTAGAAAAGCTGGGGCTGTTTGCACAAGAAAATCATTTGTCTTTGCTCTCTGCCGCAGGTGATCAGCGTCTCACCATGGTGATTCCTAAAAAAGCCACCACGCAGTTGGCGGAGTTTGCAGACTTCATTACCACCTTTACCCGTGAGTTGCTTGAGGATGATGAACCTGTACCGATTATCCGCAAGATGATGGTTGAAGCGGGTTATATCGATTATGTCAAAGAGTCTGCGGCGACGCCTGCGCAAGAAAAAACCAAGCTAGATAATATTGAAGTGCTGTATAGCAGTATTCAAAGTTTGATTAACCGTGCTGAAGATGTTGATGAGAAAAACATTGAAAGTGTGATTCGTAAAATGGTGTTGCTGGATATGTTAGAGCAGCAGCAAGAAGAAGAAGACACTGACAAAGTAAACCTGCTTACGCTGCATGCGTCTAAAGGTCTGGAGTTTCCATATGTTTATCTGATTGGACTTGAGGAAGAGTTGCTGCCGCATAAAAACTCGATTGCCGCCGATACAGTTGAGGAAGAGCGTCGCCTGATGTACGTGGGCATTACCCGTGCGCGTCAGGGTTTAACCATTACGCTTGCAGAACAACGTAAGGCGGGCGGTCAAATGAAGCAAATGACACCAAGTCGTTTCTTGGATGAGTTACCGCAAGATGAGTTGGAATGGTTAGGGCGTAAAAAGAAACTGGCGGGCAATGTCGATCCGAAATTACAAGCGCAGCATTATTTAGATAATTTACGTGCGTTGATTAAGCGCTAAATATTTTTTGTTTTAGAAATTTATTGTACTAGGAAAAAGAGAATGAAAGTTCAGGTTAAAGTGTTGGATTCACGTTTAGGCAATGAATGGCCAATGCCAACCTATGCGACAACGGGTTCAGCAGGCTTAGACCTTCGTGCATGTGTCGATGCTACGACCGTCATTGAACCGGGACAAACTGTTTTGGTCAAAACGGGTTTGTCTATTTATATTGAAGACCCACACTTTGCAGGTTTAATTTTACCGCGTTCAGGCCTAGGTCATAAGCACGGCATTGTTTTGGGTAACTTGGTGGGATTAATTGATTCGGACTATCAAGGTGAATTGATGGTGTCAGTTTGGAACCGTAGCCAAACAGCTTTCAGTTTAGAGCCGGGTGAACGTCTTGCACAGTATGTACTTGTACCTGTGATTCAAGCACAGTTCGATATTGTAAATGAATTTGAAGCGACAGAACGTGGTGCAGGTGGTTTCGGACATACTGGTCAAAACTAATCTCTCAGTGATAAAGTAAAACAACAAAGCCTCTCCATGAAAGAGGCTTTGTTGTTTTAATGCTGAATGATCATTTTTAGTTCATAAAAAGTTACAACTCTTTTTTGAATCCTTAGTAAAATTAAACGCAGCGTTAAGCATAACAACAAGGACAGCTGAAAGAGCTGTTGATCTGAATAAATTAGAAGTTAGACCTATGGATTTTCAGCCAAAATTTCCTGCACATATTTTTCGTGCCTATGACATTCGTGGCAAATTGGATGTCATGAGTGCTGAGCTGATTCGTGCCATTGCACAGGCGCTCGCAACTCAATATTTAAAAACTGGGCAGACACGTTTAGCCATTGGTTATGATGCCAGACAAAGCAGTCCTGCTTTTGCAGAAATTATTTACAAAGAATGTCTTAAACAGGGCTTAGATACGCAAATCATCGGATGTTGTGCTAGCCCTGTGTTGTATTACACGGCACGCAAGTTTGATGGCAACGGCATTATGGTGACAGCCAGCCACAATCCGAAGTCGGATAATGGGATCAAATGGATTATGCAGGGTGAGCCTCCTTTACCTGAGGCAATCCAGCAGGTGGCACGCGATGCAAATGAATGCTTTGACAGCCATGCAGAGATGAACTGGCAAATGTTGCCACATCAGATCGTGCCTGAATATTGTCTGGCTTATCAGGCTGCATTGCTCAATGATATACAGCTCATGCCTCAACCTCGACCCTATAAAGTCGTGGTGGATGGTTTATACGGTTCAGCGGGACGTTGTGCTGTCTTGGTCTTAAAGAAACTCGGCTGTGAGGTGCATGCTTTACGCTGTGAGGCCAATGGTGAATTTCCTGAACATGCTCCCGATCCCTCTCAAGCCAAACATTTAGATCTGCTGCATAACACCGTGCAACAGCAGCATGCTGATATCGGTATTGCCTTTGATGGTGATGGTGACCGTGTTGTATTGATTGATGAAAAGGGCGTAATCATTTCAGCAGACCGTTTATTGTCCTTGTTTGCGCACATGTGTTTGGCTGATCATCCAGCACATGAAGTGGTTTTTGATGTGAAATGTTCCACCATGGTTCGAAATACCGTATTGGCCCATCAGGGTATTCCAAAAATGATTCGCACAGGCAGTTCTTTTTTGCGGAAATATTTGGCGCAATCTGAAGGACAAGCTGTTTTTGGCGGTGAATATGCAGGGCATTATGTATTTAATGATGGTCGTGGTTTTGGTTATGACGATGGTTTATATGCCGCACTACGTGTGTTGGAATACTTAAGCTTGAAGCAATGCACTTTGTCAGAAGCACTGGCAGACTACCCAGAACGTGCCAGTACAGAGGATATTTATATCAGTACCCATCAGATTTCACCCGCGCTGGTTTTAGCGAATGTGGAAAAACAAAGTCAGCACTTTCAAGCGGAAATGAGTAAAATTGATGGCGTAAGACTTGATTTTGAGGATGGATTTGGCATTATTCGAGCATCGAATACGGGTGAGTATTTTACCGTACGTTTCGACGCGGACAGTGATCAGCGGCTCCATCAAATTCGCCATAACTTTGTGCATATGCTGACGGCAGATTATCCGCAGATTGCACAAGACCTATTAGACGCCCATTAAGGAGAGGCACATGCCACATCAACATACTGGCCTCGACAAAGCACAAGTTCTGACTGAAGCTTTGCCGTACATTCAACGTTTTGCTGGAAAAACGCTAGTAGTGAAATATGGTGGCAATGCAATGACCGATCCTGAGCTTGAGAGCTCGTTTGCACGTGACATCGTTTTGTTAAAAACCGTCGGTTTAAATCCAATCGTGGTGCATGGCGGCGGTCCACAAGTGGATTCGTTTTTAAAGCAATTGGGGCGTGAGTCGGACCGTATTGATGGCATGCGAGTGACCGATCCAGCGACCATGGAAGTGGTTGAAATGGTGTTAGGTGGTAGTGTGAATAAATCCATCGTGAACTTGATTAATCAACATGGCGGTCGTGCCATTGGTTTAACGGGTAAAGATGGTAACTTACTGCGTGCACAAAAGTTACTGATGGAAAAAACTGCGGAAGATGGCACAGTACAAAAAATTGATCTTGGCCTAGTCGGTGAAGTGACTAGTGTTAAAACTGATGTATTGGAAATGTTTACCAGTGGTGATTTTATTCCTGTGATTGCACCTTTAGGTGTGGATGAAGAGGGTAACACCTATAACATCAACGCAGATTTGGTGGCTGGAAAAGTGGCTGAAGCTTTAGGTGCTGAAAAGCTGATTTTGTTGACCAATATTTCAGGTGTTTTAGATGAAAATAAAAACCTGCTCACTGGTCTAACCACCCAAGAAGTTGACCGCCTCATTGAAACGGGCGTGATCTACGGCGGGATGATTCCGAAAGTGGGTTGTGCTCTAGATGCGGTGAAAGGTGGTGTGGTGAGCGCGCATATTGTGGATGGCCGTGTGCCACATGCAACGCTGTTGGAGATTTTCACCGATCATGGCGTCGGTACATTGATTACCAATCGCAGTAATAAGCACTAAATATTTTGAAAAGCTTCCTCGGAGGCTTTTTTTAGGCCTATGCATTTTATAAAAATGATTTTATGCGCGAATGTGTTCGGGTTATGAAGCATTGTGAATTGCAAGCCAGTCAGGACTCATGCACAATAAAACTACCATAAATAAATATGTTTAAATAAGATCAAGATTATGTGCCAACTGCTCGGAATGAACTGTGCAACACCGACTGATATTACCTTTTCATTTCGAGGCTTTTCACAGCGCGCGGGTATTACTTCAGACCATTGTGACGGTTTCGGGATTGCTTTTTTTGAGGATAAAGCCTGCCGTTTATTCGTTGACAATCAATCTGCAGTTGAATCGCCGATTGCTGAATTAATTCGTAATTATCCGATCAAATCACGCAATGTGATTGCACATATCCGCAAAGCGACACAGGGAAAAATTAACTTAGAAAACTCACATCCATTTAGCCGTGAGTTATGGGGACGACAGTGGATTTTTGCGCATAATGGCGATTTGCATGACTTTGATCCTGTACTTTCAGGACGCTTTACCCCAGTTGGCAATACCGACAGTGAACGTGCATTTTGCTATTTACTGGACCAACTGGTGAACAAGTTTGGCTATGCCGAGCCAAGTCTAGATCAAGTTTTTGATTTATTAACTGATATTTCTCCACGAATTGCAGAGCATGGCACGTTCAATTTTTGTTTATCGAATGGACAAGCCTTGTTTAGTTATGCCATTACTAAACTGCATTGGTTGGTGCGTGAGTACCCATTTAAACCTGCGCAGCTGATCGACATTGATGTTGAAGTCGATTTTAGCCAAGTGACTACCGCAGAGGATCGCGTGGCTGTGATTACCACCGAACCATTGACTCAAAATGAAGCGTGGACGGCCTTTGCACCCGGTGAAATGATTTTATTTCAATATGGCAAAGCGATACGCCACCAAATGACCCACGTGGAACGTTTAGTACGAGAAGCCAAAGATCCGTCTTTAAAACGCGTCACTAAAGCAGATCAATATTAATTTATTTCAAAATGATTAGAATATAAAAGCATGTTGATAATAATATAAAACATGCTTTTATTTTGATACATACTTATAAAATAATAAAATCGATTAAATAATAACTGATTCTTTTGGTCGGGTTTAAATTTATTTACTTATTTAAAATAAATACTTAAGTTTAATTTAATGAAAATAGTATAAAACCAACCAATTTGATTCACTTTTATTTTTAATTCTAATCGATATGATTAATTCATGTAATTAATCTATTAATTTTTATTGGGTGGTCGGAATGATAATGAAGTGGGTTCCAGAATATAATACTGGTATCGATGTGATTGACGATCAACACCGTCGTATTCTTGATTATATCAATGAAATTGATGCGATTGATGTCAATACTGACCGTGAACGCGTGAAACAGATTTTAGAAAATATTATTGATTACACACAGTCTCACTTTACTTTTGAAGAGTCTCTCCAAGAAGAAGCGGGTTATAAATATCGTGTACCGCACAAACGTGTACATGATTTATTTATTAAAAAAATTCTCTGTACACGACAAATTTCACAGAACCCTTATCCTATCAGGATTCTGCTTTCTTAAAATTGCCAAAATTTCCTTAAACTCTTCTTT
>NZ_LSOD01000032.1:0-55313 GCF_001592855.1 Acinetobacter sp. BMW17 | reverse complement strand
ACTCATTGAGATGTGTCATAGTATTCGTCGTTAGAAAACAATTATTGTGACATTATTTCAATGAGTTATCTATTTTTGTCGTGTACAGAGAAAAAAATTGAATCTTATCGTGACCGTTTTGAGCTGGGTCATTCAATCGAAGCTGAACTGCATGAAGTGTTGTCGAAATGGCTGATTAACCATATCCAGCATGATGATGCAGATTATGTCGGTGCCGTAAAAGAAAATATGATGGGCATTATCAAAGAAAAAGAAAAGAAAAAAGGGAAAAACTGGTTTGCTCGTTTCTTTTCATAAGTGAGCCAAACGAGGGATAAAAACAATAAATTTTAACTATATTTAGCGCAGCAAATCATCAGTTTTGATGGTTTGCTTTTTGTTTTTGATTTTCATAAGCGAGCAAGGCAAAATAGCGCAAGACTTATTGAAGGAACGCATCATGCAAGACAATGCTCTGTCACGATGGTTATCGCCGCTGATGGCATTTTGTTTATCATTTATTATCATTGCCACACTTGCACCCTTGGTGGGAATTCAGGTTGAACGTCAGCTCGACTTTTGGTTACTTTGGTTAGTGACCATGGTGATCTTGGCTTTACCTGTGTGTTACTTAGAAATTGCCTTAGCCAAGCGTTCAAAAACCACGGCATTGAATGCTTTGTCGAGATTAACGCGTGATGCCGATGCTTCACAGACGTGGCGTCTTGTGGGATGGCTTGCTGTGGTCTTTATTCCTTTTTTAGCGGGCGGCATGTTGTCTAATGCGGCGCAACTATTAAATCAATATGCACTGGTCGATATGACATCGTCGGTGATTTTTATCGCTTTGGCTGTGGTTACCATCGCGTTGTCTTTTGCACCACGTCTATTGATCCTAGCATTAACGGCGGTCGGTGTGCTGATTTCCTTAGTGCTTGCAAACCTCTCTGGTACAGGAATTGCTGAGTGGCAGGTGACACCTGTTGAATTTTCAGAATGGGGCAGTGCAACGGTATTGGCTTTGGTGGCAAGTGGTTTAGGACTCGGACTGTACTGGCAAAATAGTTTGGTACAAGTTCAACAGCAAGATGCTGCAAGCAAGACTGTTTTACCGATTTGGATTGCACAAATTTTGGCGGTGGTTGCTTTTGCATTTTTTGCAGTCCAAGCGGCATTACCTGCATATGCAATTGCTTTAACTGCAGTTGCAGCGGCAGCCGTGTTGTTACAGATGGCACGTGAGCAGTTGGCACAGCGCCAGTTGAATATTGTGATTCAGTGGCTCGTGCTGCTGGCTGCAACGTTGGTGTGGTTGATTCCAGCCACTGGCCCGATTTTTAACATTTTACTGATGCTGTGGGGCTTAGTGATTTGTTTGATTTATGCCATTTTTGCTGGTTGGATTATGAAAATTAGCCATTTACGTAAGTCGATGAACTTTAGTCATGAAGCTTTTTATAATATTTGGCGCATCGCTGTGCGTGTGGTATTACCTGTTTCTATCGTATTGGCAATTGTAGCCGTGCTTGGAAAATTGATTTAATGCGCATGCTTCAACAAGTCTGGGTTGCTTATGCAACAGCAGACCAGCAGTTTCATATCAGTGTGCCGTTTTCTGAGGGAATGACGGCGCAAGATGCGATTCAACTGAGTGGTATAGGCTCGCAGGTTGAATTGTCTGAACCTTTGCAATTGGGCATCTTTGGTGTCCGCTTGAAAGACCCTCAACAGGTTTTGCAGGCAGGGGATCGTGTTGAAATTTATCGCCCTTTGAGCATTAATCCTAAAGATATTCGAAGGATACGTGCACAAAATAACCCCGTGGGGCGCTTTGCCAAAGGCAATCGCTTAAAACAATCGAAATGATATGAAAAACCCCTCAGTCGAGGGGTTTCTTTTTTAGAATAAGGCTTTATAGTGGGGGCGCGTTTAGAATCGCTTCTTTCGATGCTGGTAAGCCCGGCTGAGATGCAGGAATGGTTTCTAAACCTTCAATTTTTTGGACAATACCGTTTGGGTCGAAATAGACTTTCAGGTGTTGACCTTGTGCAGCAGGAATCTTGGCTTTTTTAGCATACGTTCCTGGGGTATAATTGTAGATGTAGTCCCAACGTAGCGGATTCATTGGATCTGAAACTGTCGGGCTGCCAAGCAAAAAGCGAACTTGTTGATGGCTCATGCCAACTTGTATTTTTGACGCTTGTGCTTGAGTTAATGGCGTACCTTGAGGAATATCAACTTTATAAACGCCCAAGGTCGAACAGCCTGCGAGCAGTGAAGTGACGAATAACGCCAACATGATTTTTTGCATTTTGCTACACTATCCCAAATTAATTATGATGCAATTGAGCCACGGATAGATCATACTGCATCTACACTTTGTTGCATATTCTAACTTTAAATTTGTTGAGAGACCTTTTTACATGCCAATTTCAAATCAAGATCTACGCAAAGCTGGACTTAAAGTTACACTTCCACGAATTAAAATATTAGAACTACTAGAAAATTCAAAGCAACACCATTTAAGTGCGGAAGATATTTATAAGACTTTACTTGAACAAGGTGAAGATGTCGGTTTAGCAACTGTTTACCGCGTGTTAACGCAGTTTGAAGCAGCGGGCATTATTCAGCGCCATCACTTTGAAAATAACCATTCTGTTTTCGAAATCATGCAAGACGATCATCATGATCATATCGTTTGTCAAAACTGCAACAAAGTGGTTGAGTTTAGCAACGAAGTGATTGAGCATGAGCAGCACGAAGTTGCTGAAAAGCATGGCTTTACTTTAACAGGTCACTCACTCAACCTATACGGTTACTGTGATGCTGCGGAGTGCCAAGAAGCACTTCGTAAAAAGTAATAACTTAGACCTAAAAAAAGGGCTTCATGAGAAGCCCTTTTTTGTTGCTTAAAGAAATGCTTAAGCTTGTCCGTCGAACGTGATGTTTGCACTGGCATGCAATAGACGATCACCGCCTTCTTCAGACAACTTGATTTGTAAGCGTAAGTCGTTTGGAGAGTCGGCGTGTTTCAGCGCGTCTTTATAGGTAATCTGCTTAGCTTTGTATAAATCGAATAAGGCTTGGTCAAAAGTTTGCATACCGAGTTCACGAGAACGCTTCATCAGGTCTTTAATTTCGTGGATTTCACCTTTACGGATCAAATCGGAAATTAACGGTGAGTTAATCAAAATCTCAATCGCAGCGCGACGTGAATTACCGTCTGGTGTTGGAATTAGCTGCTGAGCAACCATGGCTTTAAGGTTTAAAGATAAGTCCATAAACAATTGGCTATGACGGTCTGCTTCAAAGAAGTGAATAATACGGTCGATGGCTTGGTTGGCGTTGTTGGCATGCAGCGTTGCAAATACCAAGTGACCTGTTTCAGCAAAGGCAATCGCATAATCCATGGTTTCACGGGAACGAATCTCACCAATCAGGATCACATCGGGTGCTTGGCGTAGGGTGTTTTTCAGTGCGATTTCAAAAGAGTCAGTATCAATGCCCACTTCACGCTGGGTAATGATACAGCCTGCATGCTCATGAATAAATTCAATCGGGTCTTCAATGGTAATGATATGACCTTTCGAGTTTTGGTTACGGTAACCAATGATCGAAGCCAAAGAAGTCGATTTACCCGTACCTGTTGCACCCACAAAGATGATGATGCCACGTTTAGTCATGGCCAACTCTTTGAGTACAGGCGGGAGTTTTAACTCGTCCATGGTTGGAATTTGCGTCTCAATCCGACGCAAAACCATACCCGGCATATCACGCTGTTGAAAGGCACTGACACGAAAACGCGCAGTTTTATCCCGATTCATAATCGCGAAGTTGCACTCACGTGTGTCCGCAAATTCTTTACGCTGTTTGTCACTCATAATCGAGTTGAGCAGTTGCCCCGCGACATCACCCGTCAGCTTGCCCTTAGCCACAGGCACAATTTGACCGTTAATTTTCATGGAAGGTTCAACATCAGCGGTGATAAATAAATCCGACGCTTTTTGTTGAATCATATAATTGAGTAAGTCGTTAAAATCCATATCTATACCCCAAATCCATTGTTTTCTTATAAGAAGGTTTCAGGTTGCTTGGCAGCTGTACGGGCAGTTTGTGGACTGATCACCCCTTTGGTGACCAAGTTTTTCAAACTTTGATCCAGTGTGGTCATACCGTAGTTTGCACCAGTCTGAATAGCAGAATACATCTGTGCCACTTTGTTTTCACGAATTAAGTTACGAATGGCAGGAATACCAATCATGATTTCATGCGCGGCAACACGACCACCGCCATTTTTCTTGAGTAAGGTTTGAGAAATCACGGCTTGTAGCGATTCAGATAACATGGCACGAACCATGTCTTTTTCTTCAGCAGGGAATACGTCAATCACACGGTCAATGGTTTTTGCCGCAGAGGTGGTATGTAGTGTACCGAAGACCAAGTGACCCGTTTCAGCGGCAGTGAGCGCCAAACGAATGGTTTCAAGGTCACGCATCTCACCCACGAGGATAATATCGGGGTCTTCACGTAGTGCAGAACGCAGCGCTTCGTTAAAACCATGTGTATCACGGTGCACTTCACGTTGGTTGATCAAACATTTTTTTGACTGGTGTACAAATTCGATAGGGTCTTCAACTGTTAAGATGTGGTCATAGCGGTTATCGTTAATATAATCGATCATTGCCGCCAATGTGGTAGATTTACCAGAACCGGTAGGTCCTGTCACTAAAACCAAACCACGTGGTAATTCACATAACTCTTTAAAGGTTTGTCCTAAACCTAGGTCTTCCATGGTCAGGACTTTAGATGGAATGGTACGGAATACTGCACCTGCACCACGGTTTTGGTTGAATGCGTTCACACGAAAGCGAGCAATGCTTGGCACTTCAAAGGAAAAGTCCGTTTCTAATTTTTCTTCGAAATCACGACGTTGTTTGTCATTCATGATGTCATAGACCAGTTTATGCACTTCTTTGTGTTCTAAAGCTGGTAAATTGATACGACGAACTTCACCATCGACACGAATCATCGGTGGCATACCTGCAGATAAGTGTAAATCTGATGCCCCGTTCTTAGCCGAAAAGGCTAGTAATTCTGTGATATCCATTATTTCCCCGAGTTCATTTAAATGCTAATTATTTTGATAGAATAATAAGGCTTTCAATCAACTTAACCAACAGTTTGTTGAAAGGCAAAGCAAAAAAGATGACCGAAATGAGACCCTCGTCAATGAATATCTTGCAAAATTCACGTCAACACGTGTTATCCCAAATTCAACAGGCCTGCGAAATTTCAGGGCGTGACGTGGAGTCTGTAGAACTTTTGGCGGTTTCTAAAACACATCCGAGTGAAGTGTTACGAGACATGTACGCTTGTGGTCAACGCGCCTTTGGTGAAAACTACTTACAAGAGGCTTTGCAGAAGATAGAGGCGCTACAAGATTTAGAGATCGAATGGCATTTTATTGGGCATGTACAACGCAATAAAACCAAACATTTGGCTGAACAGTTTGCATGGGTGCATGGAGTTGATCGTTTAATTATTGCAGAGCGTTTATCGGCGCAGCGTCTGATAACACAACCACCATTAAATCTTTGTCTACAGGTCAATATCGATGCTCAAGACAGCAAAGATGGCTGCCAACCTGATGAAGTTGCTGAGTTGGTAAAAAGTATCAGTCAGTTGCCTCACATCAAACTGCGTGGGTTGATGGTGATTCCTGCACCGAACAATACTCAAGCCTTTAAGGCGGCGAAAGTGTTATTTGACCAAGTAAAAGAGCTGCATGTTCACCCTGAAAACTGGGATACCTTAAGCATGGGTATGTCGGGCGATATGGTCGATGCAATTGCAGCTGGGTCGACTATGGTTCGCGTTGGAACCGCCTTGTTCGGAGCGAGAGATTATTCACAGCATTAAGTCTAAATAGGGCTTCTTGAGCTTAAAGGCAGTGAGAAGCGCTTAACTTACAATTATATAAAACTAATAGGCTGCTGAAAAAAATAGGCTTAATTTAAACTCATGAATTGAACCGTCTATAGATTAGACAGATGAACAATGATTGCCTGACAACGATAAAAATTGCATTTAGGATGAAGCCAAAATGAAAAAACTCTATTTATTTATCTCCCTGCTTTTGAGCTTATTTGTGGCAGCTTGTAGTAGTACAAATACCAAAATGAGTGAGATGAGTGCGGAATCTACGGTTCAGAATGCTCAGGTCGCTAAAAGTGAAAAATTAGGCACCAAGTGGGGCGATGAGATCAGTTCAAACGTCACGGAAGTCAATTTAAAACGCTTATCCAGTAGCCCAATTGCTGAATCACAAGTTCGCTATGCCAGCAAAAAATATGTGGGTAAGGCCGTGAATAGTCTGTCATTGGCGGCTGGAAAAATCAGTTTTTCGATTGTAGATGATGCACAGCGTCCACTGCCTTTATTTCGAGATGGTCAGCAGTATTATTTATCTGGCAAAGATGGACAAAGCTATCAACTCAAATACAAAAACCACAGCAATAGCACATTTGAAGTGGTTGCCAGTGTCGATGGTTTAGATGTTATTGATGGACGTGCAGCATCACGTAGCAATTCAGGTTATGTGCTTCGTCCACAGGGGGAGTTGATTATTGAAGGCTTCCGTAAGAGTGACTCTGCGGTGGCATCTTTTACCTTTAGTCGACCTGAAGATGCCTATGCTGCAAACTCAGATCATGGTTCCATCCAAAATACAGGTGTGATAGGTACCGTGATCTACCCGCTACAGTCTGTGGCGACTACAGACAAAGCCGCAGATGCATCTAAATATGCACCTCCACCAAAAGCATTCCCAGCGGATTAAAGCATTCGTTTGGATCTCACAGGGAGCATTTACATCAAGTAGGATGCTCCCTTTATTTCTAACCGAGAGATGGTGTCTTAAAACAAATCAAACTTTGACATTTCAAAAATGTGAAATTATCCGACCACCTCAATAGTACTGGCACCTGCGCCCAAAGCTTTAACTTGGATTTGTACAGGAATACGTTCATGCATTTCTTGGATGTGTGAAATCAGCACCACTTTACGACCTTGATTCTGTAATTGGTCGAGAGCATTCATGACCATGTGCAGGGACGATGCATCTAAAGTTCCAAAGCCTTCATCAATAAACAGGGATTCGATTTTCATTGACCCTGAGGCCATATTGGCAATGGCAAGAGATAGGGCAAGGGCAGTCAGGAAAGACTCGCCCCCAGAGAGTGATGCAACAGAGCGGGTTTCGCCATCCATGTCATGATCAATAATGGCCAGACTCAGCGAATGCTCTAAACGCTTCAAGGTATAACGCTGCGAGAGTTGGTTGAGTTGTTGGTTGGCATGTTCCAGTAAAATATCGAGATTATATTGCTGCGCATAATCACGGAATTTTTTGCCTGTGGCATCTCCCATCAGACCTGAAATTTTACCCCAACGGTGTTCTTCCTGTTGTATGGATTGAATCTGATCTGCAAATTGCTTTTGTTTTGCGACATTTTGCTGATGCAACTCAAGTTTAAGTTTGAGCTGATCACGTAGTTCAAGTTGTGTTTGCAGTGCCGCTTGATGCTCCTGCATTTGCTGTTGTAACTGTGCTGGGTCAATCTCAGGTTGATGGCCCAGATGTTCACTCAACTGCTCTTGCATAGTTTTCAATGCAGCATGTGCTTCATTTACTAGGCGTTCTGCATGCTGTAATTTCTGACGGATGTGTTGTTCCTGAGCCGAGTTAATTTGAGCCAGTGCATCTAAATCAGGCTTATGGAAATCAGGATGCGCATTGAGCCAGTGTTGAAGGGTATTTTCTACTTGGCTGGCACTGGTCTGATTCTGCTGTAACTGGGCTTTGAGCTGTTCTAGCTGATTTTTTTCCTGTTCGAATTGATGGCGCAATTGATCAAAATGTTGTTTCAGCTGTTGATAATGGCTTTGCGTCTGCTGGCGATGTTGATCGTGCTGGATGAGCCACTCATTGGCTTTGATGTCAGTTAAGCCAGTCATTTGTTGGATCAATTGATTGGCTATTTCTGTATTTTGCTGTCCTTTTTGTTTGATCTCATTGAGCTGCTCGTTGGTTTCAGAGATGTGCTTACTGGTATTTTCGATATTCAGTTGATTGGTCTTGAACTGTTGCGTGGTTTGTTCGCATTGCTGACGCCATTGTTCCAACTGTTCCAGTTGTTGTGAACGGGTATTTAGACGTATCAAGATTTGCTGAGCGGTTTGGGTGGTCTGCTGTTGCCAAGCTGTTTTTTCAGCTTCAGATAAACACTGCAAGATATGCTGAACTTGGTTGTGCAAACCGTTCGCTGTTTGTAGTAAATGTTCAATCTGTTGAATGTTTTGGATGCATTGTTGCTGGATTTTAATATTGTGTTGGAACTGCTCAGATTGTTGTTTGAGTTGTTGCAAATCCAACTGATATTGCTGAGCCATTTGCATGAACTGAGTCTTCAATTCCGATGCTATTAGGGTGAAGTCGAGTGCCATATTTGCTGCTTGACTGTGTGCGATTAACACGTGTTGCAAAGCACTGATTTTTTCAGAAAGCTGCTGAATTAAAGTTTGGCGTTGTTCTATTTCAGTATTCAGTTTAGTCAGCTGTTGCTGTGCGTACTGCCAGCCATCAAAGCAATTCTGTTCTTTTAGCGTTGCCTGTTGTTCCTGCTGTTGTTGAAGCTCAAACAGGGCCTTGGAGAGCGCAGTATCTTCCAGTTTATAAGGATGTGAGGTACTGCCACAGACTAAACAGGGTTCGCCGTCTTGGAGTGCCGTGCGTAAATCTTCGATATTTTCAGCATGTAAAAGTCGCTGTTGTTGCAAAACCAATTGCAGCTGGATGCGTTCACTTTTGGCAGATTGAAAGACCTGTTCAGCTTGTCGGCTATTGTGCTGCACGGCTTGAAGCTGTGTATTGGCATTGTCAAGCAGTACTTGCTGTTCTGTAGCCTCAGCCTGTAAGTCAAAAAACTGCTGAATTTTTTGCTGAATCAGCTCGAATTGGCTGAGTTGATTGATTTTCAACTCGCGTTGCTGTTGTGTCTGCGAAACTTTGATTTCAAGCTGTTCGATCGTCCCGAACTGTTGAATCGACTGCTGTAATTGTTGTTTTTCTGATGCTAGCCGATGTTCCGCTTGAGCACGTGGCCCGAGCTGATGTTCAATTTTTTGATATTGATGAATGAACTGTTCTAGCTGTTGGGCATGGGCGCTGAGACCTTTGTCTAAGCTTGTAAACTGTTGTGAGCTTTCCAGTTGCTGCTTACACTCGGTTTGCTGTCGATCAATATGTTGAATCTGCTGTTCAAGCTTTTGTTGTTGCTGGGTTAGGGGCAGCTTAGACTGCTCTAAAGCCTGCAATTTTTCCTGAACTTTCTTAAACTCAGCCCCAATAAAATCCCGTTCTTGAATACATTTACGCACCTCATTCAATGCATCATGATGGGTACTTTCAAACTGTTGTAGTTCATTCACTGCCATTTCAGCTTGAGTGAATTGGGCTTTTTCACTTTCAAATTTAAGCTGTAAATGATCGAACAGTTGTTGCTGTTGTTGAATACGGGGCGTCAGTTGCTGCACCGTTTGCTGTAACTGTTGTTGCTGGAATGCTACAGCACGAATTTCTGAAAAGATCTCCAAACGAGCCAAGTGTTCACGCTCAGGAGCTAAATCTTGTTGTAACTTACTTTGCGTATCAAATAGTTGTTGTTTGCTAATGATTTCACTGTCGAGTTTATGTTTGCGTTCGAACCATTGTTGTTGTTTTTCCAATTGCGACTTTTGATCTTCAAGCTGTTTATAATCCCTGTCGCACTGCTGGAACTGTGTCGATAATGCTGTGACTTGTTCATCGGTTAACAGTTCAATATGCCCCAGCACATTTTCCAGTTCTTTGCGCTGCGTGGTGACGGATTTGGTTTTTTCATAAGCCAGTTGACCAATTTTCCCAAAAATAGCGGAATTGGTTAGATATTCCAGCAATTCGCCGCGTTCATTGTCCCGTGCTTTTAAAAAAACGGTGACCTCAGATTGGGCCAATAAAACGGCACGAGTAAATTGTTCAAAACTGAGCTGAGTAATTCTTTTAATTTCTTGATCGACACTACTTCTTTTATCCGCAATGACGACACCATCGGTGACACATTTTAAAGAACGCTGCACACTTTGTAGTTTGCCATCGGCCTTTTCCCGCGAACGTTTTAATTCCCAACGTGCGATATAGCGTTTTTGGTCTTGTGCAATAAAGCATAGCTCGGCATAACCATGTGCAGTGCCACGACGCAGTACGGTCAAGGGGGAGTTGGTAAGTAGCTCTGAGCCATCGACATCTTGTAGTTTGCCATCACTGTCTTTTAGCCGTGGAATACGGTTAAACAGGGCCAAACACATGGCATCTAAAATGGTGGATTTACCTGCGCCTGTTTTCCCCACAATGGCAATCAGACCGGCACTGGCTAAGGGATCACTTTCAAAATCAATCAAATGTTCGCCAGAAAGTGAAGCAAGGTTTTTAATTCGAATCGATAAAATATTCATACTAAACCTTTAAGCCTCGTGTTCATCTGCAAGGGATTGTTCTGCTTCACGCATTAAGCTCATAAAATCGTTCAATACTTCTGCATCATTGTGATAACCCTGTTTTTCCCAAATTTGCTGAAACAGTTTTTCTGGTGTGGGCGGTTCTAAACTTACTTTAGCGGGTGCATTGGGGTCTTGCTCAGTCGCTAAATATTGGCGCGAAATACGGACTAAACGATAACGGTCTTTGGGTAGAGCTTCTTCGAATTGTTGTCTTAAATTGGGCTGCGGTGGAACAGCAGTATGGTATTCAATATCGACATATTCACGTTGATCAATATCCGTGATGGCGCCTTGAGGCAATGCTTGCAGCTTTTCCAGTACCTCATTTAATTCACCGCGTATCTTATGCAGTTGAATGCTTCGTGGTATCGCTAAAACATTCAACTGAAGACGGGAGGAATCGTTTTGTGTGGGATCAAGTGTCACTTCAACAACTTGATGTTTATAGTTAATTTCACTAAAAGATAGTGGAATTGGGGAGCCACTATAGCGGATATGCTCTTCACCGACTTTTTGCGGTTTATGCAAATGTCCGAGCGCCACATAGTCAATGATTTCATCAAATAATGCTGTTGAGAGTGCTTCTTCATTCCCAATCACAATAGGACGCTCAGAGTCAGAGGTTTCACCGCCTTGCATATGTGCATGAGACATTAAAATCAGGGCTTGATCCGCTGTTTTGCGGGCTTTGGCCTCGGCAATCAATTGTTGATGCAAATAAGCAATCGCGTTTTGGCTATTGGTGGTGTGTTCATTAAAGCCTGTAATTTCAGCAGGACGTAAAAAGGGCAGACTCAGACACCATGCCACAGTATTTTGTTGCTCATCTAAAATCGGCACCAATAAATGCTCAAGATCGATCTGCTGTTGGCTATTTTTATGAATCACTCCCACCGCTTTGGCATTGTATTTGGCCAGTAACGGTTCAACTTGTTCAATGCGGTAGCCTGAGTCATGGTTGCCTGCAATCATCAGGGTTTGCATATGCGGTGCACGTGCATGCGCATCTGCTAAGAACTGATAGAGTTGCTTTTGTGCGGACGATGCAGGGTTGATGACATCGAAAATATCTCCTGCAATCAAAAGCGCATGTGGCTGTCTTGCACTGATTTGTTCCAGTAACCATGCTAAAAACTGTTCATGTTCATACTGACGGGAATGGTTATAAAAAAACTGTCCCAAATGCCAATCAGATGTATGAAAAAAACGAACAGCCATAGATACCCCAAGCTCAAAGCGCAATAGAGCTATAAGCTAACATAAATCAAAATTATGCGATGGATAATTGTCGTTACGACGACAATCTTTGACCTGATAGTTGAGTGCCTATTTTTAAGTTGAATTGATCAGAAAAACTATTGAGCGATTATGTGAAAAAGAATGTGATGGGTTTATTTGATTAACACGATAGTAAAAAGATAAATTATGATTAAAAAATGTTCTTTTAATGGGGTATTATGTAAATCTATGAAATTGTATATCGTGTCATAGCCATAAAAGAAATGTGCAGCTCGTTCACGGATTCAATTTTGAGACTTTATAAGAATGATTTATGCAGAATGCCTAAAAAATAAGTCATGTATTGAGTAGGACAGGGTATAAGGAGAACGTAACTATGTCTGATTCTATTTTCAATTCGCCCCGTATTGTCAATGATCTGGTGTATAAGACGCTGATTGAATCAACACTTGCTATTCCTTGGAGTATTGATTGGGAAACCAAAACGTTTAGTTATATTGGCCCACAAATTGAAAAAGTGCTGGGTTGGAAGCAAGACTCGTGGAGAACAGTCGAAGATTGGGCGATGCGAATGCATGAAAATGATCGTGCATGGGTGGTTGATTTTTGTGTGGCGCAGTCGATTTCGGGGGTTGATCATGAGGCGGATTATCGCGCACTAACCATCAATGGAGAATATATTTGGATTCGCGATGTGGTGCATGTGGTGCGCAAACCCGATGGGGAAGTCGATAGTTTGGTCGGATTTATGTTCGATATTTCGGAGCGTAAAAAACAGGAACAAGAGCTAGAAACACTGAAAAAGCAACTGGAAGAATATTCGTATCAAGATGGTCTAACGGGGATTGCCAACCGCCGCTTCTTTGAAGATAGCTACCAACGCGAATGGCTCAATGCACAGCGTGAACAGCAACCTTTGACCCTCATCTTATTGGATATCGATTATTTTAAACAATATAACGATTATAATGGTCATCTTCTCGGTGATGCTTGCTTGAAACAAATTGCACAATTACTGAAAAAAAGTGTCTCACGACCACGTGATTTGGTGGCGCGTTTTGGTGGGGAAGAGTTTGTTTTGATATTACCTGATACAACACAAGCGTCTGCAATTGAAGTGGTGGAGCGTATTTTACAGAGTATTCGAACCGCTGATATTTGCCATAGTTCATCGCCATTGGATCAGCGTTTATCGGTCAGTTTAGGGGTGAAAACCATTATCCCAACCCAGAAAAATGACAAAATGGCCTTTTTAAAAGAGGTCGATCAGAATCTGTATTTGGCCAAAGAGCAGGGACGCAATGGTTATGTCATTCAGGATGCAGAAGACGTCCAGCACTTAAACTCATATTAAATTTTAAGGGTTTCTTCATCTATTGAGGTGGGGGAGCACTGAAAAATCAGTCCTCAAAAAAATAAAGACCGACGATTCGAGTGATGATGAAATCGTCGGTCAAAGAAAACTGCTTCACGCTTAAATGTCGGCTGCTGACAACATTTAAATTTGGAGCCAATCTTATTGCTCTAGGAAAGGTCACCGTACGTATTGTGGATGCCGGTACAATGTTGACGGTTGCTGCGACCTTGTACCCTATTTAACGCACATCAACTTCGATTGGTTGACATGAAAATGAAAAAAAACTGAATTTTTTTTATAATGATTTTTTGGTTGGGTTTAAAGTAGCGCTATGATTTCGCTAACACGATATTTTCTCTGGTTTTTTTTCATATGTTTTGTCTTTAGCTGTGTTTGTGGTGTACTCGCTGCACTACTTCCGACGGGGATGGGAGCGGTATTAACGGCTGTACCTTATTTGGTGGCCATGATTTGGGTTTTACTTAAATTTATTAAACAGCAGCGCCGTGCGCCAACCCAAGCAGAACGTAAAAAATTCACTTTAGGTTTTAGTTTGATTTTTTGGAGCTATAACTTTGCCTTTCTCATGTTGGGGTTATTTATCTTTACGCAAGGCGATGCCGAAGTTTGGCCAAACTTTATGCTCTACGTCCAACAACCGCAATTTATCAGTATGGTGGTGATTCTGATTTTATTGATCGCGATTCCGCTGTATGTGCTGACGTACTGGTTTTATGGCAAACAAGCTGAGCGTATGGCGGCAAAAATAATCGATTAATCGTAAAGCTTTCTTCTAAATGCTATAGTTTGAGCAAAACATCATTTGAGATCACGCTATGCAAAAAGAACGTGTATTGGTGACAGGAGCAAGTGGTTTTATTGGTTCAAACTTGCTCGATTATTTATTAGAAAAAGATTATGAAGTGATCGGCTTAAGTCGACAAAAGAATCTGCCTAAAATTCACCCGCATTTGACTTGGATTCGAACTTTAGACGAACTCAAGCATGATCGCATTGATTATGTGGTGAATTTGGCTGGGGAAAGTATTGCTCAGGGACGTTGGACAGATGCCCGCAAGCAAAAGCTGATCGCCAGTCGCATTGAAATGACGACGATGCTCTATCAATATCTCGCTAAAAGAAAGATTAAACCGAAATGTATTATTTCAGGTTCAGCAGTGGGTTATTATGGCATTGATCCGACTGAACAATGGACAGAGTGTTGTAATGAGCAGTCAGCGCCGCAGTCTATTTTTATGTCAGAGTTGTGTCAAAAATGGGAACAATCTGCACGGCAAGACACGTCGCAAAATACCAAAATTATTCGTTTAGGCGTGGTCTTTGGACGTGGGGCTGGCATTTTGCCACAAATGTTGTTTCCGATCAAAATGAACTTATGTGGACGTATTGGTTCGGGGCGGCAACCTGTGGTCTGGGTGCATATTCAAGATGTGCTGCGAGCGATTGAGTTTTTAATGCTGCATGAAACCACTGCACAAGTCTTTAATGTCGTCAGTCCAGAAAAAGTCACTCAGTCAGCATTTGCACAAACCGCAGCGCAAATTCTGAAACGTAGACCATTACTTTCTTTACCCGCTTTTGTGCTGAAGTTACTTTTAGGCGAGCAGTCTCAACTGGTGTTGAATGGTCAATTTGTTCGCCCCGAAGCATTGAAAGCACAGGGGTTTGAGTTTAAATATCCCACTTTAAAAGAAGCCTTAATCCATATTATTCAACCGCAAAATTTACCCAAGTAGCGTTTGATCAAGCAAAGCTTACCAAACGCTCAGGGCTATAGGCACTGGCGTCAACCGTTAAGCTTTGGCCTAACATCAATTCGCGTAGCAGTCGTGCAGATGCAGGCCCCATACATAGACCATTTCTATAGTGACCGAAATTTGCCCAGAGATTGGCTGTTTCGGGGAATGCTCCGATATAAGGGACGCCCGTTGGTGAACTTGGGCGTAGACCTGCCCAATGCTTCACAATTGGGAAATCGGCCAGCTCAGGTACCATATCCAAACATGCTTTATAAATATTTTGCTGGGTTTGTAGAGAAGGGCGTTGGTCAAAACCGACATCCGCCATGCTTGAACCACAAACGATATGACCATCTAAACGTGGAATCAGATACATAACCTGATTCATACACATGGTTGGTAGCCAGTTTTCAGGGGTTTTAAACAGCAGCATTTGTCCTTGTACGGGGTTCACTGGAATGCTGCACTGGAGTTGTTCGGACCAATGCTGTGACCATGCGCCTGTTGCAATCACAACATGATCCGCTGAATAGCTCTGACCATCGGCAGTTTTTATCCCTTGAACTTGCTGATTGACCATGTCAAAGGTATGTACCCACGCTTGCTCATGAAAGGTGACTTGTGGCTGCCGTTTGAGGTATTCCACAATCGACTTGAGCAGTCGAGGATTACGAACATTGGCTAACTGTGGAAAATGGATAGCTTTTTGAAAGCGCGAAGAAATGCGCGGATTGACCTGTTCCAGTTGTTCGCGTTGCAAAAGTTCACAATGCTGCATCGGTTCTTGATGTTGGTCTTTATAATTTAGGCCAATGTCAAAATCAGCTTCATCAAAAATCAGCATACCTGTTTCGTGGATTTCAAAATCTATCCCCGAAACAGGACTAACTTTTTCATTCCATGCTTGATACATGCTTTTGCCATATTTGGCGAGGTCATTGACACTTTGTGGATAGCGCCATGGGTACATCGGGGAGAGAATCCCTCCACCTGCCCATGAAGCCGCTTGTCCCGCTTGCTGTTGGTCAAAAATCTCAACCGAACAACCGTGTTCAATCAGCTCAAGCGCTGTCAGTAAACCACTGATTCCTGCGCCAATGATGGCAATATGCATTGCAACTCAATCCTTCTAAACAGGCTGTTACTTCATGTCTTTTAGTTTCAGTGCAGCTTCTTCTGCAAAATAGGTCCAGATGCCATCTGCACCCGCGCGGCGGCAGCTCATCAGTGATTCAATAATCACGCTGTCCGATAACCAGTCGTTTTGGATGGCCGCTGCGAGCATGGCATATTCGCCACTGACTTGGTAAACGAAAGTCGGCACACCGAAGTTGTCTTTGACTTCGCGGACAATGTCCAAATATGGCATACCCGGTTTCACAATCACCATGTCAGCCCCTTCTTGAATATCGAGGGCAATTTCGTGTAATGCTTCTGCGCGGTTGCCGACATCCATTTGATAGTTGTATTTGTTGCCACCTTTGAGGTTGCTGGATGAACCGACCGCATCACGGAAAGGGCCATAGAAGCTCGACGCGTATTTTGCTGAATAGGCCATGATTGAGGTGTAGATATGACCATTGGCTTCAAAGGCTTGGCGAATCGCACCGATACGACCATCCATCATGTCACTTGGCGCAAAGACATCTGCTCCAGCTTCAGCGTGGCTTAATCCTTGTTTGATCAGTGCTTCAACGGTTTCGTCATTGAGTACATAACCCGTGTCATCAATGATGCCGTCTTGACCGTGCGTAGTATACGGGTCAAGTGCGCCATCGGTAATCAGCACCATTTCAGGTAATTCTTTTTTGAGCAGACGTAGCGTGTTTTGAACCACACCATCTTCACGCCATGCTGCTTCGGCACTTAAGCTTTTATCTTCTTGGGGAGTAACTGGAAATAGCGCCAGTTTCGATACGCCAAGTTCAAGTAAACGTTCTGCTTTTTTTAAGAGTAAGTCCGCAGATAGGCGTTGCACCTTCGGCATACTGGGGATGTCTTGCGTCTGGTTCTGTCCCGGCAGGACAAATACTGGATAGATAAGATGATCTGTCGTTAAATGGGTCTCGCGAACCATAGAGCGCAGATGTTCATTTTTACGAATACGGCGCATGCGAGTAGCGGGGAAGGCGGGACGATTGAACGTATAGGTCATACAAATCTCGATAATCGGTATTAAACTAGGTCAGTATTGTAGACCTATCTTATGGCTTTGGGCACATATTGACGGGTTTTTATTGTTTTAAGAGTGAAGCAGATTGTTATGAGTAGTGGTGAAAAAAGCTGGACGGGCAGCATACACTTAGGAGCAAAAGTGGATATTGATGTGGTTTTTGAGCAGTTGGTTAAGGCTTTTAATGCGTCGCCATTTTTTAAGCACAACACCATGACCATGCGAGTCGTTGACGGGAAAATTGAAGCCTATATCGATATGCAAGATTACTTAATTGGCAATGTCGCGTTCCAAATTTTACATGGGGGCGTGGCTGCAACGGTTTTAGACAGTATTGGTGGCATTGTAGCGATGGGGGAGCTGTATAAAAAAGCGGAACCTGACACGATTGCGGACACCATTAAAAAAGTATCCCGTTTAGCTACAGTCGATATGCGGGTCGATTATCTCGCGCCGGGACGTGGAAAATACTTTATTGCCCGTGCTGAAACTCTAAGATTGGGGCGTAAAGGCTGCACGATGCGCATGACCATGGTCAATGACGAAGGCAAATCGATTGCAACAGCGATTGCTTCTTATGCTTATTAGTTTTAAATTAATTAAGTCTTTAATATTCAAGTGAAATTTATAGCATCCAACAGGAAGTTGGATGCTGAAAACTAAAATAGACTGAGCAGTTACAATTTATTTTCTCAAAATGTGATTATTTGCTCTTAGAATGCATCAAATTTTATTGTGACTTTCTCATCGACACCAATGCAGACAATACTTGTCTGATGTCCCTTTCGTAGGGATGATGCCGGCTGACCAAGTCTGTTAGATTTAGGAAAAATCAATGACAGATGCCCCAAATACACTGCCAGATACTGATCCAGCCGATCAAATCAATGATCAAGCACTGAAAGCTAAACGTAAGAAAAGCTTAGGTTTCGTGGCTGTGATCCTGATCATTGCTGCCATTTTATTCTTGATTTGGAAACTGTTCTTTAACCATTCGGTTTCAACTGATAATGCTTATGTGGGCGCGGAAACGGCCTCGATTACCTCTATGGTGACAGGCCAAGTTGAAAAAGTGTTGGTCAGTGACACGCAAACTGTAAAGCAAGGCGATGTGTTGGTTTTGGTCGATCATCGTGATGCCGAAATTGCTGTAGCGCAAGCTCAGGCCGAATTACTTAAAGCACAGCGCCAGTATAAACAAAGTGCGGCCAACAGCAGCTCTCTAAACTCGCAAGTCTTTGTGAGTGATGACGCCATTCATAGTGCTGAAGCACAAGTGGCTAAAGCCAAAGCGGAGTTAGATAAAGCGCAAGATGACTTGAATCGTCGTCAGCAGTTGAGTGCGACAGGCGCGATTTCTAAAGAAGAATTAAGCACGGCACAAGCTGCTTTAAATAATGCGCAAGCAGGCTATAACTTAGCGCAAGCGGGTTGGGCGCAGGCTAAATCCAGTCAGAAAGCTGCGCAAAGTAACTTGGCTGCAAATGAAGCTTTAATTCAAGGCAGCAATGAAAATTCGACCCCGGATGTTTTGGTCGCTCAAGCAAAACTAAAACAAGCCTTGCTTGATTTAGAACGTACTGAAATTAAAGCACCATTTGATGGGGTAGTGACGAGCCGAAAAATTCAAGTTGGACAGCGTGTGGCGCCAGGTTCTGTGCTCATGGTGGTGGTTCCAATTTCACAGTTATATGTCGACGCGAACTTTAAAGAAAGCCAGCTGGAAAATGTACGCCCAGGTCAAAAAGCGGTTTTAACCTCAGACTTGTATGGCGACTCAGTTGAGTTCCATGGCACGGTTCTGGGCTTCTCTGGTGGAACAGGTTCTGCCTTCGCGCTGATTCCTGCACAAAATGCCACAGGTAACTGGATTAAAGTGGTACAGCGTTTGCCTGTACGTATTCAACTCGACCCGAAAGAGTTGGCTGAACATCCTTTACGTGTTGGCTTGTCGATGGAAGCTCAAATCGATTTGAAATCGAAGTAGTTGCACATGAATAGCTATGTTCCCTATGGTGACTTAAAGGGTGGTCGCCTGATGTTGGCGGCTTTCGTCCTTGCATTGGCCAACTTTATGGTCGTGCTGGACATGACGATTGCCAATGTTTCTGTGCCTCATATTACGGGAAGCCTTGCAGTATCGAGTTCGCAAGGGACATGGGTGATTACCTCTTATGCCGTGGCTGAAGCGATTTGTGTTCCCTTAACAGGCTGGCTTGCAGGCCGTTTTGGAGGGGTAAGGGTTTTTACCTTAAGTCTGATTGGCTTCACCATATTTTCGGTACTGTGTGGTTTATCGACCAGTTTAGAAATGCTGGTCTTCTGCCGAATTGGCCAAGGTTTATTTGGTGGCCCGATCATGCCGCTCAGTCAGATGTTACTGATGCGGATTTTCCCTCCAGAAAAGCAATCCCAAGCGATGGGCATGTGGGCAATGACGACGGTGGTTGGCCCGATTCTTGGTCCGATTTTAGGGGGAACCATCAGTGACAACATGTCTTGGCACTGGATTTTCTTTATTAATATTCCCGTCGGTATAGCGTGTGCTTTTGCTGCGATGCGTCTACTTAAACCTGCGGAAACAGCAACGGCCAAACTCAAAATTGATCGCGGTGGATTGATCCTCCTGATTTTATGGATTGGGGCATTACAGCTCATGCTCGATTTGGGGCATGAACGCGACTGGTTTAATAGCCCTGCGATCGTGGTACTGGCTTTAACGGCTGTGATTGGTTTGGTGATTTTTACCATTTGGGAGCTGACCGAACGGCATCCAGTGGTGAATATTCAGATCTTTAGATACCGTAGTTTCACGATTTCTGTCTTGGCACTGGCCTTTGGCTTTGGTGCATTTTTCGGCAGTATTGTACTGATTCCGCAGTGGTTACAGATCAATTTGGGCTATACCGCAACTTGGGCAGGCTATTTAACGGCAACCATGGGTTTTGGCAGTTTAGCTATGTCACCCATTGTGGCGAAATTGGCAACCAAATATGACCAACGTGCACTGGCCAGTTTTGGTTTGAGCATCTTGGGTGGGGTGACCTTGATGCGCTCGTTCTGGACCACAGATGCTGACTTTTTTGCATTGGCATTGCCGCAAATCTTGCAAGGCTTTGCTGTGCCATTTTTCTTTATCCCATTATCAAACATGGCGCTGTCATCGGTATTGCCGCACGAAATGGCATCTGCCGCAGGTTTAATGAATTTCTTAAGAACTATGGCAGGTGCGATAGGCGCCTCTATTGCTGTCACTATTTGGGACGACCATACTAAAGTTGCACGTAGCGAAATGGTTGGTAGTTTGCATACAGATCAAACCCAGTCGGTGTTGATGCAGCAGGGAATGAGTGCGGAAGGTGCATTAGGCTATATTTCTAGTCTGGTGGATAAAGAAGCGTTGACCTTGTCGGCAAACTATATTTTCCTGATCTTGGCCTTGGTGTTCCTATTTGCAGCATCTATTATTTGGCTCTGCCCTAAACCTAAAATAGGGGCAGGCGGTGGCGGGCATGCGCATTAAGGTAATAAAAAACCGCTTTCTTGAAGCGGTTTTTTATTATGCAATTTTATGATGTTTTTGATATCTCAAAACAATAGCGTTAAATAATCAACGTTCTGACTTTGCACGTTTCAAGGCAGATTGCCATTGTTGTAAGTGAAACTCACGTTGATCTGGACTCATTTTGGGTTCAAAAGCACGTTCAAGCTGCCAAGACTGTGCAATTTCATCCAAACTTGAAAATACGCCACACCTTAACCCTGCCATGGCCGCTGCGCCCCATGCGGTCGACTCCTGCATCTTAGGGCGTAGTACAGGCACATTTAAAATATCGGCTTGAAACTGCATCAGCATGTCATTTTGGCTGGCACCACCATCGACGCGGAGCTCTTTCAGCGGCTGCTGGATATCGGCTTGCATGGCGGTCAGTACATCAGAGACTTGAAAGGCAATGGACTCTAAGGCTGCACGAGCGATATGGGCCTTATTGGTTCCACGCGACATTCCACATAAGAGGGCACGCGCTTCACTGTCCCAATGTGGTGCACCGAGTCCAGTAAATGCCGGAACTAGCATGACGCCATCGGTATCTTGAACTGTACAAGCTAATTTTTCAACATCGCTACTTTTTTGAATAATGCCTAAATTATCTCGTAGCCACTGAACAATCGCACCGGCCATAAATACACTGCCTTCTAGGGCATAAGTGGTTTGATGTTGCGTTTTCCAACCCAGCGTCGAAAGCAGTTTGTTCTTACTGTATTGAACGGTCTCGCCTGTATTGAACAGCATAAAACAACCTGTGCCATAGGTATTTTTGGCAGTCCCAATGTCAAAACAGGACTGTCCAAACAGCGCAGACTGTTGGTCGCCTAATATGCCTGTAATCGGAATATTGGCACCGAGTAAGCCTGCCGCGGTATCTGCGATATAGGTGTCTGAGTTGATGATTTTTGGCAGTAATGCAGGAGGAATATTAAATAAATCTAACAGCTCTTCATCCCACTGCTGCGTACTTAAGTTCATCAGCATCGTGCGAGAAGCATTGCTGACTTCGATGACATGTTGAGCACCTTGGGTAAGATTCCAAATCAGCCAACTATCAATCGTGCCAAAGGCCACATGCCCCTGTTCAGCCAGTGTGCGTAGACCATTGACATGCTCGAGTAACCAGACCAATTTTCCTGCACTAAAGTAAGGGTCAATTCGGAGTCCAGTTTTGGATTGAATCTTATCTTTTAGGTTTTGCTGTAGAAGCTGATTGCACCATTCAAATGCACGACGGTCTTGCCAGATAATGGCTGGTGCAAGCGGCTGACCTGTACGTTTATCCCATACGACAGTCGTTTCTCTTTGATTAGTAAGACCAATGGCTTTGATGTCTTTGGCTAAAATACGAGCAGAGGCCAGAGCTTGCTGTACAACAGCAATTTGTGAGCTCCAAATCTCTTGGGCATCTTGTTCTACCCAGCCTGATTGAGGGGTATGTATACGCGTTTCGCGTTGCGCCGTTGCCTGAACTTGACCTTGTTCATTGAAAATAATGGCACGACTCGAAGTGGTTCCTTGGTCGAGTGCAAGTAAGTAGCTCATAAATTATTTTATTGTTGGACTTGAAAACCAAAATATTAGCGCAATTATGTAATTAAGCGCATCAATATGTGTGTTTGTTTAGAAAATAGATCGTATTTTCTAGCAACTATGCTATGATTACCGCTACTTTGGGGGTGTTTCTGGCTTCGACGCTGGTGATGAAACTCATAGATGCATGTCGAGAGCGCATTTTCTCTCGTAAATCAAATTTGCATTTTTTAGTCGCAAACGACGAATCATACGCTCTAGCTGCCTAAGGGCAGCTTGTCCGCCTCTCCGAATACTTGTGGTTAGAGAGTCCGACTGAAGCGCACGCACACAAGTCCGTATAAAACTAAGCCTCGGGGTTTTGTACTAAATTAAGAGGATCGCGATTTGTACCCTGTTCGTCGGGTCACAAAGAGTTAAAACAGTAGACGATATCTAAGCATGTAGTATTCTCGAGCGTAGTGCTGGCGGACGCGGGTTCAACTCCCGCCACCTCCACCAAAATTTAATTCAGAGCGGTTCGACTGAATATAGAAAAGCCTTTAAACTCAATGTTTAAGGGCTTTTTTATTAGCTGTATTGTCCGATACTGTCCTAAGCGATTTGACCCTATTTTTGCTTTGTGTGGGTAAAAATTGGCAAAATTTACCCAGAAATTAACACAACAAATTCTGGTTAAAGATATGTCACTCACAGATGCAGAATGTAGAAAAGCTCAACCGAAAGACAAGCAATATCGTCTATCAGATTCACATGGCTTATCGCTAATTATTACGACTAAAGGTCAAAAATATTGGAATGTCCGCTACACTGTTCATGGTCAGCGTCAATCTGAGTCACTAGGACCATACCCAGAACTTAGTTTGAAAAAAGCTAGAGAAATGGCTTATGAACTTAAGTATAAACATTCAAAATCAGTACTTCATGAGGACATAAAGCCTTTCTTTAAAGAAGTCGCTGAAAATTGGTTTGAGAATCAGAAGGAAACGTGGTCCCCGAAGCATATTAGCAATGTCAGAGCATCTCTAGATGAATTGTATCTTTCATTAGAAAATAAGCGTATTAATCAGATTCAAGCACCTGAAATTTTACAGATCATAAAAAAGATTGAGGCGAGAGGCTCACTTGAAGTAGCCAAACGTACTTCCAATTTTTCAAGGTTGGCAGCGATACTATGGTCGATTCCATGGTTCAGCAATGTCAGCGATCTGGCAACACATGAATGCTTATCTTATACGCTGGATGAGGCGTAAGTATAAAAACTTGGCTCGTCATAAAAGACGGGCTAGATATGCCTTAGGGCGACTTGCGCGTGATTTTCCAAATGCCTTTGTGCACTGGAAAATGGGATGTTTACCATCGGTTGGATAATGGGAGCCGGATGAGCTGAGAGGTTCACGTCCGGTTCTGCGAGGGGCTAAGGGTGAGATTCCCTTGGTCTACTCACCCTTATATTCGCACATGGCAAGACTGGTTATATCTGGCTGTGGTTCTTGATTTATATTCAAGAAAAGTGATCGGTTGGTCAATGAAATCTACGCTTGCCAAAGATATCGTACTTGATGCTCTACTCATGGCAGTATGGCGACGCAGACCTAATGAACCTGTGATCATACACTCAGACCAAGGCTCACAATACAGTAGCGGAGACTGGAAAAAATTCTGTCAGAAGCATAACTTAATACCTAGCATGAGCCGCAGAGGAAACTGCTGGGATAATGCCGTTGCAGAATCCTTTTTTAGTAGCTTAAAGAAGGAAAGAATTAAAAAGAGAATTTATAAAACACGCGAAATGGCGCGTGCGGATGTGTTTGATTACATCGAGATGTTTTATAATCGAATCAGGCGTCATTCGCATCTTGATGGGATGAGTCCAGAAGCATTCGAGGCAGCTTCAAAATGAGGCTACTTCAATGTCTAGGATACTGGGAGCAGTCCAAGTCTAACTAGCCCTATTATTTGTGTTTAGTCCGTAAACTAGAGAAAATCACAAAAAATTCATGATCGTATTATTATGCTTTTAGTTGAATTAAAGTTGACTCAAGTTATGTAAATGAGTTGATAGAACTTATTGAAGCTTCATAGTAATTAAAATGAGAATGGCATGAATCAATTTTCTGAAGAAGACTTATCCAGAATTATCGAAATGGCCTGGGAGGATCGAACCCCATTTGAAGCCATTCAATGTGAGTTTGGTTTGAACGAAGCGGCAGTGATCCGCTTGATGCGGCAAAATATGAAACCCAGTAGCTTTAAAATGTGGCGTGCACGTGTGACAGGCCGAAAAACCAAGCATCTGCAGCTGCGTTTACCTGATGTGATACGGGCCTATTGTTCACGCCAATACAAGCGTTTCTAAGTGTTTGATTTTGATTACCGTCTGGACTCACGTTTACATCGTTCAGAACAATATTGTACTTCCTCCCAGCAGCGGTGCCATTTCTTGCGCCAAGTAAAAGGGCGCAAACAATGGATACAGATTTTTTCAGGGAGATGCTGTTTTTTCATCGTTTATAACTCATTGATCTGGCTAAGAAGTTGCTGGGCATGGCTGATAATCTGATGCCGATCTTTAAGTTTATCTAGCTGTCGATAGATCATGCCCATACGTGGATGAGTACGAAATTTCGCCTCATTCCGGATCATAAAATACCAGTACAGGCTATTGAACGGACAGCTATCTAGCTCGGTCCGAGTTTTGACATTGTAGCTACAGTACTTACAGTAATCGGACATCTTATGGATGTAATTGCCCGAGGCCGCATAGGGTTTGCTGGCCATCAAGCCGCTATCGGCATGCATCACCATACCCAGCGTGTTCGGTAGTTCTACCCATTCATAGGCATCGGCATAGACTGCCAGATACCACTCGCTGATCTGCTGCGGGTCTACACCAGTTAATAAGGCAAAATTTCCAGTCACCATCAAACGCTGGATATGATGTGCATAGGCATGCTGAAAAGTATTACGGAAACACTCAGCCATACAGTTCATCCGAGTACGGCCAGTCCAGTAAAATTGTGGCAATGGTGCTGAGTGCTGCAGTGCATTGCGGCTGGCATATTCTGGCATGTACAGCCAGTAAATTCCGCGAACATATTCGCGCCAGCCGAGAATTTGTCGGATAAAACCTTCCACTGCATTCAGTGGTGCATGACCGGCATGGTATGCAGCTTCTGCCGCATCACAGACTTCTTTAGGTAGTAGCAGACCACAGTTCAGATAAGGTGAGAGCAGGCTGTGAAACAGCATGTCTGAGTCTTGAACCATGGCATCTTGATAATCGCCAAAATGTGGCAAACTGTGGGTAATGAAATGCTCCAGTGCAAGCAGAGCATTGCTACGTGTGGTGCCCCAGCGGAAGTTGTCAAGGCTGCCAGAGTGACGGGAAAATTCACGTTCAACCAATTCAAGCACATCCAGATCAATCTGATCGTGTTCAAAGTGAAGTGGTGCAGGCAAAGGGGGATTGCCAGCCCAGGCCTTACGATTGGCGCTGTCATAGTTCCACTGTTCTCCAAACGGCTGCTGTCCCTGCATCAAGTAACCGGTCTGCTTGCGCATTTCCCGGTAAAAATATTCCATACGCAGTGTCTGGTAGCGGCTGGCCCAGTGCCGGAACTGCTCCGGACTACAGAAAAAACGTTCATCATTTAGGCATTGTACTGGCAATTGCAGCTGCTGGCTCCAATACTGTTCAATCTGCTGCTGTAAACGATATTCCCCGCAGTGCGTAATGACCAGTTCTGTGACTGGTAAGAGTTGCTGTTGTGACTCTACGAAATCCAGCAGGCTACGAATCGGACTATCAGATTTAAAAGCATGGTAACGTACACGCCAGCCTTCTGCTTTGAGTTCTTTGGCAAAATGACGCATGGCGCTAAAAATCAGGGCAATTTTCTGCGGATGATGGGCGACATAAGTGGCTTCCTCAACAACTTCGGCCATCAGGATCACATCCCTGATACGATCTAGCGCTTTGAGCGTAGCAAGCTGATGATGAAGCTGGTCACCCAGAATTAAACCGAAACGCATAGCCATTCCAGACCCTATGAAAGATAGCGCAGTGTAAGTCAAGACAGTTCAATTTTTTGTGAAAATAAAGATCATCCTGCATGTTGAATCAATCCAACTCGACCAGATGACCCGCTGACATCGCACAGAAATCATAAGTACTGCTATAACAAAATATTCATCCCTTCAATGCTAAAGCCAGTTGATGAAACTCGCTTTACATGATTTCTTAATACATGAGTAGTGTGAAAATTATGTGATTTTAATCAAAAAGATACAAATTATTATGGTTGTAATTCAAGTAGCTCACGCCTAGTATCTGGCTTGAAGTTACTCCATGTGAGCTTCCTTAGTTTTGTCCCATATACCCCTCTGTATGGGATTTTTTTAATCAGGGAATTGTCATGAGCATGCATTCAAAAGCGTATATTTTTAGACAGCAGCAATTACTAGTGGATGAGCATTTTCAGTTGCCGCAGGTAGAAAGACTACAGCACGACCTAAACCTGTCGGAAAATTGCGAGATCATTGCTCGTGACCTGAAAGAAGACGAACCGATGCCGGAAGGTTATCAGCTGGTTCCAATCCGGCAACTGGTGCAAGTCTGGAGCAGACCGCAGTTTGAACAGGCCAGCCGTGCGGTACAGTTACTGGAATGGCGCCGTAACCACCGCTTTTGCAGTAAATGCGGACACGCCACCCAGCAGCATGTCAGCCAGTATGCCATGATCTGTCCATCCTGTGGCTATAACCAGTATCCGCGGGTGAATCCCTGCGTAATTACCATCATTACCCGAGGTACAGATGAAATTCTGCTGGCAAAAAATGCTCGCAACAAAACCCAGATGTACAGCCTGATTGCAGGCTTTGTTGAAGTTGGAGAAACCCTAGAAGAGGCAGTAAGCCGTGAAACGCTGGAAGAAGTGGGGCTACAAATCAAAAATATTCAATATCTAGCCAGTCAGCCGTGGCCGTTTCCCAGCAATCTGATGATGGCCTTCAAGGCAGAATATCAGGGAGGGGAAATTCAGATTCAAGAAAATGAACTCAGCGATGCGCAATTTTTTAAATTTGATCAGTTACCCGAGATTCCGTTCAAGGGCAGTATCGCCTATGCCATGATTCAGCATGTGATATATGGAACGCCTGTTGCAGATGACAGCAAAGAATGGCTTTGAAAAAGTAATTCTGTTTGGGTCTCTCAAATAAACTGCTATAACGCCCTAGGTAATGAATCTTCAGATGGCATTTCCTGATCTGGAGAAACTGAATCGTATCATTTGATCTTCACGCTTTGTTCACATCTAACTGGGTTATCTTAATCCTGAAACCCAACAAGGCTAAAAAATGAAGATGCGATTTAAGTCAGCTTTTGCAGCGATAGCACTGTCTATCATCAGCTTAAGTACAACGACTCAAGCAGAAACTGCTGCGCCTCAGGCAGTTGATCGGGTAGATATCCAGAAGTATGCCGGTAAATGGTATGAAATTGCGCATTTACCGATGTATTTTCAGCGTAAATGTATAGCTAATATCACGGCACAATATAGCGTCAATGCCGATCAAACTATCGGGGTATTGAATAGCTGCCGAATTGCCAATGGCGAAATAATTAGATCTCAAGGTGTTGCGTATTCGCAAAATCAGGGGAACAGCAAACTGAAGGTCAGCTTTTTGCCTAAAGGTTTAAGATGGATCCCCTTTACTAAAGGTCATTACTGGGTATTACGAGTAGACCCGGAATATAAAGTGGCACTCGTGGGTGGCCCAAGTAATAAATACCTATGGATTTTGTCTCGTGAACCGCAACTAGATGAAGCCACCTATCAGTCCTATCTGGATACAGCAAAATATTATGGTTATGACATCACAAAACTGATCAAATTGCCTCATTAATCTGCTAACCTTTTGCCGAACTGATAATCTCTCTACAGTTCGGTTTTTTTTCCTTACTTCACATAAAATTCATACCTGACTGATTACACTCATCAAATAGAATAAATACAATCGCTCGAAAGTAGGATGAGTCCATGTTGAAAAGTCTGATGCGATGGATAGACAGCTGGTCTACACCCACAGCACCCGAAACACTGACGGCTGAAAACAGCAAGATTCAGTGGCAGCGGATTTTACCTTTTATTCTGTTGCATCTGGCTTGTCTAGCAGTGTTCTGGGTGGGAGTGTCGTGGTTTGCAGTGGGCTTTATGATGCTGTTCTACCTGATTCGTATGTTTTCCATTACGGCTTTTTTTCATCGCTATTTATCGCATAAAACCTTTCAGACCTCGCGTCCAGTGCAGTTCCTATTTGTATTACTAGGCACCATGAGTGCACAGCGTGGCCCCTTATGGTGGGCAGCCCATCATCGTTATCACCACCGCTATACAGATTCTTCACAAGACCCGCATTCATCTACCCACGGTTTTTGGTATAGCCATGTGGGTTGGTTTCTGAATGAATATAACTTTGCCACGCGTAAAGAAGTCATCAAAGACTGGCTGAAATATCCGGAATTAATCTGGCTAGACCGGTTTAGTCTAATTGTGGTGCTGTTGACCGCGGGTGGGATTTATGTGCTAGGAGAATGGCTGGCAATAGCTTGGCCGCAACTGGGGACTTCCGGCTTGCAATTACTAGTCTGGGGATTTGTGGTGTCCACCGTGTTGCTGATCCATGCGACCTTATGTATCAATTCACTTGCGCATCATTACGGTAGCCGTGATTTTGACACTGATGATCAAAGCCGTAACAATTTATTCTTGTCTATCATTACCTTGGGCGAAGGCTGGCACAACAATCACCATTATTATGCAGGCAGTACCCGACAGGGCTTTTACTGGTGGCAGATTGATGTGACCTATTACCTCCTAAAAATTATGTCTTGGCTCGGGATAGTCTGGGGTTTAAAGCCAATTCCAAAACGGGTCTATGACGTCAGTAAAATTGCACAAGCTCGAAAACAGAGAAAAGTAGCCAAAACAGGCGCTCCTACTATTCATTCGAAGGAATCACCATGAAAATTGCGATTATTGGTTCAGGTATTTCCGGTTTGTATGCGGCTTGGAAATTAGGTAAAGTGCATGACGTTACCGTCTTTGAAAAGAATAACTACTTTGGCGGCCATACCGATACCCATCAGTTGAATATAGATGGCGAACAGGTCGCGGTGGACAGTGGCTTTATTGTATTTAATGAGCATAACTATCCACTGTTCTGTGCAATGCTCAAAGAACTCGGGATTCAATCGCAAAGCAGTGACATGGGCTTTTCGGTGAACAATCAGGTCACTGGCTTGCAGTACAATCCTTCAAAAAAATTCTCGCTGTTGTTCCGACCGCAAAACTTCTTTAACGCTGATTTTCGCGTGATGTTGTCGGATCTGTTCCGTTTCTATGCGGCGAATAAAGATATTGATGTTGAACAGGTCGATGCACAGCTCAGTATTGATGCATATCTCAATCGACATGACTATTCCGAAGCCTTTCGTCAGGAACATCTCTATCCGATGTGCGGGGCGCTATGGTCTTGTCCAGTAGAGCAAGCTGGACAGATTCCGTATAAATTTGTGGTGAGCTTTTTTCAGCACCATCGTATGTTGCAGCTGAAAGAGCGACCTTCGTGGCTTACGGTCAAGGGTGGATCAGCTCGTTATGTTCGTGCCATTCAGGCCCAATCGAATATGACTTTCCGCAAGACAGGTGTGCTTCATGTATCCCGTAGTGCCAATGATGTAGTGATTGAAACTGGACAGGGCAGTGAACGTTTTGACTGGGTCATTTTTGCCAGCCATGCTGATGATAGCTTGAATTTACTTACAGACCCGTCAGCGCAAGAGCGGGAAGTACTTGGCAAGTTTCGTTATCAGGATAACCATATGGTGGTGCATTCCGATACTCATATCATGCCCAAATCCAGACACCAATGGGCCAGCTGGCATGTACATGTGACACCTAGTCGTGCAACCGAATCAACTCCATTCCAGCATAGTGGCATGCATTATGGTTTCAGTTACTGGATGAACCAGTTGCAAAACCTGAATTGTAAAACTCAAATCTTTGCCACACTCAATCCTAACTTTAACCTCGATCCGAAAAAAATATGGGTAGAACGATATTACCGTCATCCAGTATTTGATGCTGCCGCGATTGAGGCACAACAACGTTGGGCTGAGGTTAATGGTCAGAACCGGACGTCATACTGTGGTGCCTACTGGGGCTGGGGCTTTCATGAAGATGGAGCGCGTAGTGCTTCATGGGTTGTAAATCAGTTGCTGCAACACACTGAGCAAGCGGCTTAGGAGTACAGAATGCAAATGTATCCACTGGCTATCGCTTCTACCGAAATTCGCCATCGTCGCTATTTGCCCAAATCACATGCTTTTGAGGTGAAGCTTAGCTATTTATGCTTTGATCCGGATCAACTGGCAAATTTTACCCAAAAATCTTGGTTCTGGTCTTCTAGTCGCTGGAATTTATTGACCTTGGATGAGCGTGACTTTCTAAACATGGAATATGGCTCGATTCGGCAGAAAGTTGCACGGTTACTGATCAAGCACGAAAACTATCATTTACCACATGCTGCATCTATTCGTGTACTGGCTTTACCACGCACACTGGGTTTTCGTTTTAATTCTGTGGTGTTTTATTTGATCTTTGATACGACCGATCAACTGATTTTTATACTGAGTGAAATCACCAATACACCGTGGAATGAACGTCAGGTGTACATTCACGATTGTCGGCACAATGTAACTAAACATACGCCTTACCAGAGCCACCAGTTTGACTTTAAAAAGGCCTTTCATGTGTCGCCATTCATGCCGATGTCACTGGATTACCGTTGGCGTTTTAGCTTTTCAGAACAGCAAAATGTGATTCATATGCAGTTGTTTGAACAAGAAATATTGCAATTTGATGCCACCATGAAATTTAAGCTGCAAGCCATCACACTTCCTTCACAGCAACATCGATATGCTGTATTAAAAGTTCTTGAGCCCTTTAGGATGGTGAGCGGGATTTATCTACATGCTTTGCGGTTATGGAAAAAGAAAATTCCGTTTTATCGGCATCCTAAAAAAGAAAAAGGAAAGACATGACTATGAAAACACTGTTAATGGGAGAGCATACCGAACTGCCGATAGTCCTACGCCATATGCTGAAATTGCGTCATGGTCAGTTGATATTTAAAGGTATCTGGAACGGTCTGGTCGGGGAAAACTATAGTGATTTGCATGCAGTAATTCAAGTTCATGACGAACGCCTTATCGATTTGCTGTTCCGTAATGGTGTACTGGGGGCAGCAGAAGGCTTTATTCGTGGTTACTGGAGCAGTGAAGATCTGGTCAATGTAATTCGTATTCTAGCGCGTAATCGAGATGTGCTTGATCGGATGAATCAAAATGTAGTGGCAAAAGCCAGCCAGTTGGTACTCAAGGCTTGGTATAAATCCCGCAAGAATTCGATTGATGGTAGTCGTCAGAATATTGCTGAGCATTATGACTTGAGCAATGATTTTTTTAAATTGTTCTTAGATTCCAGCATGATGTATTCCAGTGCGGTGTTTAAAGAACCCTGTATGAGCTTGGAACAAGCTTCAGATTATAAAAAAGAACTGATCTGCCAGAAACTTCAATTGCAACCGATGGACCATTTGGTCGAAATTGGCAGCGGCTGGGGAGGCTTTGCCATTTATGCGGCTCAGCATTATGGCTGTAAGGTGACCACCATTACCATTTCCAAAGCTCAGTACGATGAAGCAATCGCCCGAGTTGCTGAAGCAGGGCTGTCTCATCGGGTGTCTGTACAGCTTCAGGACTACCGTTTACTCGAGGGTAAATACGACAAATTGGTGTCCATTGAAATGATTGAAGCAGTCGGTGAGCAGTATTTACCGACTTATTTCCGAAAATGTCGTGAGCTCCTCAAGCCGAATGGTCTAGCCTTGATACAGGCGATTACGATTGAAGATGCACGTTATGTTAAAGCTTTAAATACGGTGGATTACATTAAGCGTTATATTTTCCCCGGTAGTTTTATTCCATGTATCAGTGTGATGACGCAAACGGCTTCTGAGCAAAAACTTCGTCTCAAACATCTGGAAGATATTGGTCAAAGCTATGCACAAACCCTGAAGTGTTGGCGCCAGCGTTTTCTGGAGCAGCGTGATCAAGTACTGCAACTTGATTTTGATGAGCGTTTTATCCGCATGTGGGATTTTTATCTGTGTTATTGCGAAGGTGGTTTTAGGGAGGGTGTGATCAGTGATGTTCATTTGCTGTTTGAAGCCAGTGCTTACTAAGCAGAAATAAAACAGGAGGGCGACATGCTGCTAGATTTATTTTTGCTCAATGTCTTCATCATGCTCTGTAGCTGGATGTTGGTGACCTATAACCGCAGAGCAGGGCTAGTCGATGTCGCTTGGAGTTTCAGTATTGCCCTCAATGTGATTATTGCCGCTTGGGTGATTGACAGTGCACCGATGTTGGTTCGGTTATTTCTGGGACTGGCGAGTGGGATCTGGTTTTCACGGCTGACTTGGCATCTGTTACGGCGCTATGCCAATGAAACCCAAGAAGACACGCGTTATGCGAACATGCGCCGAGCGATGGGGGATTATCAGCATCTTGGTTTTCTGGTGTTTTTTATATTTCAGGCAGGTTTGGCTCTACTGTTTTCTTACCCAATGCTGAAGCTGTTGAGTCTTCCGACCCAGCAGTGGAATGACTGGACTTTGGTCACTGTGATTGTGGCGGGCATGATCATGCTATGCGCTTTGATAGGCGAAAGCACTGCCGATCAGCAACTTTACCGTTTTAAGCTAGATCCACAGAATCAAGGTAAAACCATGGATCAGGGCTTGTGGAAATACTCGCGCCATCCGAATTATTTTTTTGAATGGCTACATTGGTTTGCCTATCCAGTGCTCGGTCTGGCAATAGGATGCTATGAATTATGGATTTATCCGCTGCTGATGTGGCTATTCCTGTACTACCTTACGGGTATTCCTTTTAGTGAAAAACAGGCGCTCACCCACCGTGGTGACAACTATAAAGACTATCAACGACGAACTTCAATGTTTATTCCGTGGCCACCCAAAGAGTAGGTAAATACATGGACTTTATGATTCAAAAAATCTTAGAACTGATCGAAAATGGCAAGGTGCCAGACTCAGTGATTCGTGCTGGTATTAAAATCTTGAGCAAAAAACGTTTGGCACAAGAAGGTCGGTTTGACCCCGCATTGGCAGCGCAGCGCTATATGGATGTGCTGACCATGCTGAAAAACAGCGAAATTGCCATTGAGACAGACAAAGCCAATGAGCAGCATTATGAACTGCCGACCGCATTTTTTCAGGCAGTACTCGGTAAGCGTTTGAAATATAGCGCGAGTCTATTTGAACATGCCGATATGACGCTAGACCAAGCCGAAGAAGCTGCCCTTGCCTGCTATTGCCAGCGAGCACAACTGAAAGACGGGCAGGATATTTTGGAAATTGGCTGCGGTTGGGGTTCTTTCAGTCTATATATGGCCGAGCATTATCCAACGGCCCGTATTACAGTCGTGTCAAATTCTTCAACGCAGCGCGAGTATATTCAGGAACAAGCCCGTTTAAAAAAACTGGATAACCTTAATGTGATCACTTGTGATGTCAATGTGTTGCAACTTGAACCTGCGTCATTTGACCGTGTGGTATCGGTGGAGATGTTTGAGCATGTACGCAACTATAAAAAACTGTTTGAAAATATTAGTATTTGGCTCAAACCAGATGGCTTATTGTGGTGTCATATTTTCTGTCATCGTTTCTTGCATTACCCGTTTGAAGTCAAAAATGAATTTGACTGGATGTCGCAATATTTCTTTAGTGGTGGTTTGATGCCAGCAGCCTCAACTTTCTTACATTTTCAGCAGCATTTACAGCTAGAACAGCACTGGCAATGGGCGGGTACGCAGTATGAACGTACCGCAAATGCTTGGCTAGAAAATATGGATGGTAAACAGGCCGAGCTAAAGCCCTTGTTCGAAAAAACTTATGGCGCGGATGCCGCAATCTGGTGGCAGCGCTGGCGGATTTTCTTTATGGCCTGTGCCGAGCTATTTGGTTATGACCATGGACGCGAGTGGGTCATTGGCCACTTTTTGTTAAAGAAGAAAGCCGTATAATTGAACAGTGGAATTGGCCAGCGGGGAATGCATCAATGTTAAAGCTGTTTAGGGACAAACGTGATCATCCTCTGGGTGAAGTGTTTAACCGCTACTACTGGCTGCAAATCGGATTCATTGCCTTGTCTGTGGTGATTGGGATTGGCTTCAGTGCCTGGGTGATTAAAGGTTCTTTGCTCAGAACGGCCCTAGAACAGGAAATGTCACACTACTGGCAGCGATTAGAACGTAATCCTGCCGCAGAATTGCCCGATACCAAAAACCTGTATGGTTACCGCTGGAACACTGTGCCACCCTCCCAATTTAAGAATATGTCACTTGAGCAAGGAGTGAATCGGCATTTTGTCGATGGCAAGGAACGCATGACCGTTTATGGTGAAAAAGACGGGCAGCATGTGCTGTTGGTTTTTGGCGAAAGCAATGTCAATAAACTGGTCTGGCTGTTTGGTCTGGCACCACTGATGGTCAGCTTGTTTGTACTTTATAGTATGTTATGGTGGTGGAACCGTCGTGCCCGGCGCTATTTTTCTCCCATTACAAGGCTTGCCAACGCACTGGAACATATTGATTGGGAAGATTATAAAAATCAGGCTTCACCGTTTCATGACATACGGACTGATTCAAATCTGGAAGCGGAATATCTGAAGCAGGCGCTAGAAAAATATCATCAGGTATTAAGCGAGTTTATTCAGCGTGAACGTGAATTTACTGGTGATGTCAGTCATGAGCTTCGTACACCACTGACCATCTTAAAAGGCAATGTGCAGTTGTGTCAGGCACGCTATGGGGACAATAAATCATTTACTCGCTTGAACAACACCATTGAAGACATGCAACTATTAGTTGACACACTACTGGCTATCGCCCGCAACACCACCAATACTTTAACCGCTGAATCGACTATGCTTTCAGAATGTTTGGAAAATTTAGTTCAGGATCTGGATAGTGTTAGTCATAACAAAGGCATGCGGATAAATTTTCAAAAAGATCTAAACGAACAGCCACGTAAACTTTACCCGTCGATGACCAAAATGGTGTTTGGCAATATTTTGCGGAATGCACTGAATTATTCACAAGGCACAGAAATTGATGTCATTTTGCAAAAAAATACAGTATTGATTGCAGATAATGGTGTCGGCATTCCTTTACCGAATAACTCAAAGGTGCAAGAACTGTCGGGGCAGCAATTGCAATTAGAGATCAAAGGTCATGGCATTGGACTGCAATTGGTACAGAAGTTGTGCAAGCAGCTTGGTTGGCGAGTGGAATTGTTTGATCGGCAGTATTATCTCAATACCCATCAGGATGTTGATCTGGCGATGACGACTGGACTGATTGTCGTCGTGTATTTAAATTAAGGCTGGGCTTCTAGAGCTTAAGCTTCTAAAGTGATCTTTAACCCTACACCAGATATGGTGTGAATTAGTTTTTGCTCAAAAGGCTTATCGACCATTTTACGCAAATTATAAATATGACTACGCAGGGCATCGCTTTCAGGCTCTTGATCCCCCCAAAGCTCTATCATAATTTCCTGTTTAGTCAGAACTTTAGGCGAATGACGCATCAGTAGTTTGAGCAGTTTGAATTGAATGGGGGGCAGTTCAATGATTTGTCCTCCACGAGTCAGTTGCTGTGTTGCAGGGTCCAGAATAAGATCATGAATTTGAAGACGGCTAGAGGAGACTTCACCCTGTGAACGCTTGATCAGAGCTTTGACTCGAACCACCAGCTCATTAAAGTCAAATGGCTTGACTAGATAATCATCCGTGCCTGAATTGAAACCTTTGAGTTTGTCATTCAACGTATCGCGTGCGGTGAGCATCAGCACAGGGAGGTCCATACCTTCTTTATTTCGTAGCCATTCACATAGTTCATAACCCGAACCATCAGGTAAGTTAATATCTAAAAGTAAAATATGATAGCGTTGCTGCTTGAGCAACTGGCGCGCAGCATTTAGGTTTCGAGCATGATCGACCACAAAACCATGCTCTTCTAAAAACTCGCATAAGGTAGATGCCAGTTCGTAATGATCTTCAACCATCAAAATAAAATGTTTAGACATAACTGTAGAGACTACTTTATTAATTGCTGTTTTAATTTAGCACTAAATGGCTGAGGACCTAGCCATATATTAAAATATTGCTGGGCTAATGGGTTCTGGAGTTGTCCCTGTAGTTTCTGGTTTAAGTATAGGCTTAATGTGTGTGTGGCATGGCTATATTTTAGTTGGTATAGATCTCCTGAGTTCACTGGACGATACAGATCGGTGATTGGATTGAAAACAGCCTGAATCTTTTGATCTTTGATATTACGGTGGAGTAGATGTCTGGCTGCACGTTTGAATGCCCATTCTGGAATATTCTGCGTATAGGTAAAATCCATCTGCATGTTTTGGCCTTGCCAAGGCTGATTACAGTTTTGCGCAAAGTAACTGGCCACACCGACCTGTTTTTGCCTAACCATGAGCGGGCCTTGGCCACAAGCGTTTAAGCTTTGGGCCTGCACCCATGGACTGAAGCCACATACTATTAGTAACGCCGTACTGATTCCTACTTTTTGAAAGGCAGTACCCATGAATAGGTTCCTCCTACATAAGGCAAAGAACGATACAAACCATTGGCGGGATCCCAGAAGTCTTGTTGGAAAATAATCTGATGATTTGGGTTGACCTTTATTTCACTGATTCCAAATGAATCCATTGTTCGTGTCTTCCCGAACATTTTAAAATCATAAACCATATGCCAATGTACATAGGCAGAGTCTTGATGATATGAAGTATTTAATAGTCTGACAGTGACATTACTCACCCGCTGGTTCATACCTTGAAAATGTTCAAGCAGTTTTTTACGCGATGAAAATTGCGACAGCGTGTCGTTAATAAAAAGCTGATCTGCATACAGTGCTCCAGCATTTTCAACGAATTTAGGTGTGCCCAAGGTATTAAATGCCGAAGTGAAGCGGGTACCAATTTCTAATGCTTTTGCATCATCTAAGGGTATTCCCTGAATACTTGCTCTGGCATTTGCATAATCAGAGGAATAACGAGGAACACTTTTGCATCCTGACAGGAAAATCACGGGTAAGGATAAGGCAATTGCCATTAACGTTTTGACTTGATTCATATTCACTGTCCATCTTCACCGTTTATCCTCCCACTTTATAGAGGCTAAAGTGAACAGAATGTGAAGATAGATGCTAAAGACAGTACATTGCATAGAATTTTGATGATTAATGATTAGATTTCACTTCCTCTTTTTTCTTCAGTCATTAACCAATCAATGATATTCATCACATCACGATTTTCGTTATTTTTTCTGACCATTGCATAAAAATTATAGTCACAATAGATAAAACCAAAAGGGGCAATGACCCTTCCATTTAATATTTCTTTTTCTATTAGAATTTGAGGTGCTATCGCAATTCCTAACCCAGACACAGCAGCTTCTATCATTAAACTGAGACTATCAAAATAGCGATCATTCGCTTTTGGGGAAAAGTGAATTTGGGACTGATTAAACCATGTATGCCATGCACTTTTATTTGAGTGGGTATGAAGTAATGGATAATTTAAAAGATCATTTTTTGTATGAAGCGGATTTATTTCAAGATTACAAATAGGCCCCATGTTATCGGGAAATAAAAGATATTTATTCAAAAAGTTGGGAAGCATATGATTCTCACTGATGCTATTGATTAATATGTCAACTTTCTCTTTTTCTAACAATTTTAAGTCATTACATGTCATTAATTTGATATGGATATTGGGATAGATTATTTCGAGCTTTTCTAATCGGGGAATCAGCCAATTTGCCATAAAACTATGAGAAGCGCCTATTACCACCTCTACCTCTGATGTTTTATTTGTTAACTCAAAGACACATTGTTCTAAACGATTAAAAAGATGCGTACAAACTCGAGATAATTCTTCTGCGTCCGTTGTCAGAGAGATGGTAGAGGAATGCCGAATAAACAATTTTTTATCTAACCATTCTTCTAACTGCTTTATTTGATGACTAATCGCACTATGGGTGACACACAATTCTTCCGCAGCTAAGCTGAAACTTTTATTTCTGGCGACGGCTTCAAATGCTTTTAAAGCATTAAGGGGAGGTAATGTTCTGCGTTTCATGTTGTAAAATTTTCTGACACCATAAGCTAAAAATATATCAATTATCAGAAAAATGAAAATATTTTAAGATGAAAAAAATGGATACAGCAAGAGATATGAGATGACAACCCCTTATACAGGTAATGGTCCTGATGACTTGGGATTTTTTGGTAAATTTGGCGGATGTTACATGCCAGAAAGCTTAATGCCAGCACTTCAAGAATTAGAGCAAGCCTTTAATACTGTTCGGCACAAACCTGAATTTTGGGCTGAATATCAGCAGATTTTAACGGACTTTGTTGGACGTCCTAGTCCTCTTTTCTATGCAAAAAACCTAACAGCATATGCAGGCAGTGCTCGAATATATCTCAAGCGAGAAGATTTGAACCATACGGGTGCGCATAAGATTAATAATTGTGTTGGGCAAATCTTATTGGCCAAATTTATGGGGAAAACCAGAATCATTGCAGAAACGGGTGCTGGACAACATGGTGTTGCAACAGCAACGGTTTGCGCGCTTTTTAAGATGAAATGTACCATTTTTATGGGAGAAACAGATATTCAGCGCCAACAAATGAATGTTGAACGCATGAAATTACTCGGTGCTGAAGTCAGAAGTGTTCAAAAAGGTCGTGGGACTTTAAAAGATGCCATGAATGAAGCATTACGTGACTGGATTCGTCATGTGGATACAACCTATTACCTGTTGGGTACTGGCGCAGGCCCTCATCCATATCCGACGATGGTCAGAGAATTTCAGAAAATTATTGGTCTAGAAGCCAGAAACCAAATACTCCTCAAAGAAAATAAATTGCCTGATGCCTTAGTTGCTTGTGTTGGTGGTGGATCAAATGCATTAGGGTTGATGCATCCCTTTCTAGAAGACCTGAATGTCAAAATGTTTGGCGTTGAGGCAGGTGGAAAAGGAACAAATAGCGGTGAACATGCCGCCTCTGTTTGCAAAGGTCAAGTCGGTGTGCTACATGGCAATTTAACCTATTTATTACAAGATTTAGATGGGCAGATTTTAGAAGGACACTCTATATCAGCCGGCTTAGATTATCCTGGTATTGGCCCTGAGCATGGCATTCTGTTTGAAACAGGACGTGTGACATATACGGCTATAACCGATCAAGAAGCTGTAAATGCATTTCAGCTTTTAAGCCAACAGGAGGGCATTATTCCTGCGCTTGAGAGTTCTCATGCGATTGCATATGCGATTCAACTTGCTCAAGAAATGCAGCCAGAACAGATTATTATTGTCAATTTAAGTGGCAGAGGAGACAAAGACTTAAACACGGTCAAAAAATATCTTGCAGGAGCTACAGCATGAACCGTCTAGATCAAAAATTAGAGCAATTGAAACTGGAAAATCGAAGCGGTCTGGTTTGTTATTTTACTGCTGGAGATCCTAATTTTACAGAAAGTTGTCGTTTGTTAAGCCAATTGGGTCAAGCAGGGGCTGACATTATTGAAGTGGGTATTCCATTTTCTGATCCAGTGGCAGATGGAGAGATCATTCAGGCAGCACATCTTCGGGCTTTAGGTGCAGGTCAAACGGTAAAACAGACCATTGAGTTGGTAAAAGCAATCAGGCTGCATGATGACAAGACACCAATAATTTTTATGACTTATTTAAATCCGATGATGCAATATGATTTCGAAACACTTGTCGCCGATACAGAAAATCTTATAGATGGAATATTGATTTTAGATGCTCCATATGGATATCGAGAAAACTTTGAAGTGCAATTAAATGAAAAAAATATGCATTTAATTGCAATGACAGCGCCGACTACCCCAGTTGAAAGGTTAGAGCAAATCTCAGCGCGCGCGACAGGTTTTTTATATCATGTTGCAGAAAATGGCTTAACAGGGGGGCATTTAAATCTACCCAATATTGAGAAAAAGATTGCTGAAATCAAGCCTATTTTTAATATTCCAGTTGCAATTGGCTTTGGGATCAAAAATGAAAGTCATGTTAAAGCATTAGCCAATAAAGTAGATCTTATTATCATTGGCTCAGCACTTGTCAATACTTTTTTTAATAAGGGGATGAATGCGACTTTAGAAAAAGTCACAGTTTTTTCGCAAATCCTGAGAGAAAATAAATAATATAGTGTTTTTTAAATCAGTATATTTCAAGCTTAGATTAGCATTTGAAATGCAACCCCTTGTTGGTGCAATAATATCTGACTCGGACTTTTTAAAGCCGAGTCTTTTTTTGGCCGATGATTTAGACGTTGAGTGATTTTTGAGATATATTCATCCGTATATGTGTTTAAGTTTATGTTTTTTATATAATTAATTATTGAGTGGTTTGTATTTTTATTCGTACCTCGTTGCCAAGTGCTATAAGGATCTGCGAAATACCAGTCTATTTCTAATTATTCAGCTACACTTGTTCAGCCATAAATAACCTGTATTCTTATCTACAATATAGACCAATGATTGCTGATGCTTCTTACTAACAATCGTATCTATTTCTAAATCACCAAAACGAGTCCGCTGCGCAATCTCAACAGGCCTATCATGAATGCTTTTACGATGACTCAGCTGACCAAGGATTTCAGAAGAGCCGTACTTTCTCTTTCTTTGATGTCTGAAGCGCATGTTATGAAAGATTGTACCACCCTTATTTTTATCCTAACGTATAAAGCGGTAAATTGAATGCAAACTGATTGGAACACGAGAAGCAATCTGTTCAGGACTCCATTGAAGATCAAGATAAGAGATGACATGTGCTCACACTTCACAAGAGATTCTTTTACGATTCTGGCAATGTCGCCGTCGAATGACTTTATTGGCATATTTAGCAAAATAGCCATTTCTCGCCAGATTGTGTTTGATTTTTCTAGAAATGGTTGAAGGTTAACGATTCACTCTCCAAACGATATAACGCTTAGAAAAACCCTGACGTAATAATGTATAAATTTGATATCATTTTTCTTGGGTAAGATGAGTATAGTTCATGATACAACTTTGACTTTTTTGTCGGAAGCAAAATGCTAGCACATCTTGCTTTCTCTTAGTAATTCAATCTTTGTTGTATTTTATTTGAGAATCTAAAAAGTCAATTTATTAAGAAATATAAGTGATAAAACCTTCTCCCATAAAGGAAATGGAACTTTGAGTGTAAATTTTTTTATTGAAAGTAATCGATTTTTAAAAATCACTATTATCATACAGATGTGACATACGTTTTTGCTTAGTCTCTAAATAAGCTTTGTTGAAAATATTTAAACCAACTTTTAAAGGAATACGTTCAACAACGTTAATTCCTAAATCAGTTAAAGATTTAATTTTAAACGGATTATTTGTAATGAGTTTTACATTCTTTATTTTTAAATAATCTAACATAATAGTACACATGTCATATTTACGAGCATCTGCTGGTAAATTTAATAATAAGTTGGCATCGAGAGTGTCATGTCCTTGATCTTGGAGTGCATAGGCTCGAATTTTATTGGTTAATCCTATGCCACGACCTTCTTGGCGAAGGTATAAAATCACACCTTGACCAGCGTCATTAATCATTTTCATGGTTGAATGTAATTGGGGGCCACAGTCACATTTCAGTGAAGCAAAAGCATCACCTGTTAAACATTCTGAATGAATTCTGACGAGTACAGGTTGATTAGAAATAGTATCCATGTCTTTGGCAAGAGCGATATGTTCTTCACCAGTACTTTGGTCTTGAAATGCCATAATTTCAAAATCACCAAACGCTGTAGGTAACTTTGATTTGGAAACAAATTCTATAGCCATTGAAGAATACACCTATATAAATTTATAATTGGTAAAATTACTAAATTTACCTTAAAAGCACTTGCTAAATTTTTGTGGTTCTAAATTTCAGCGTTTTACTTCCAATTCAAGTATAGGTATTTAATAGTGAATTTTATGTGAAATGTTATTAAGAATAATTTTATTGAGGTTAGAATTTTTTATAAAAATATGCAAAAGCTTCGTTTTCCACAAGCCATCCATAATCTAAAGCTTTATAGTAAGCCAATCGATTATCAACACTGATGATACAAGGTGGATATTCAGAATTCAGCAGCTTGAGGTTCATTAACAGCTGTAATGTAGATACATTGCCATTAATATTTTTTAGCCTGCTAACTTTTCGCGATACAATGAAGTAGGTTGGTTGTAAATGTTTTAATAAAAAAAGGTTTAATTTTTTTGCTGTGCGCACACTATCCCGGCCGAATAAACAAAAATGTCTTAAGCAAAGATAAATGAAGAAAAATGTAAGTTAGTATAGTTCTATATTCCTAAAACAACTTGATACGGTTTAAATCCGTCTTGTACCGCCTCGGAAACTAACCGAATAAATGCTTCAGTCTTTCCAGAAGCCATCCATTGATCCAATGCTTCATAGTAAGCTAAACGATTTTCTACAGTAATCACACAGGGTGGATAGCCTGCTTTAAGCAGTTCCAGATTCATCAAAAGACGTGATGTGCGACCATTGCCATCAATGAATGGATGGATACCCACAAAATCCGCATGTACTTTGGCTGCACGTTCAATCGGGTGAAGTTTATATGCTTCAAGGTTATACCAATCGATTAGCTGAGCCATCTTGTCATTTAATAAAGTATAGTCAGGAGGGGTAGTAGTAGCACCAGAAATCAATACATTTTGCTGACGATAACGCCCAGCATTCTCATCATCAATATTTTTTAAAATAAGTTGATGAATATTGCGAATTTGCCATTCTGAAAATGGTTCTTCCTTACGAATAATGTCTCCGACGTAGTAAATCGCATTTCTATGGTTTATCGCTTCGAAATGTTCTCTTAACGCTTTTCCACCTACAGTAATACCTTCAAGAACTACTTTGGTTTCCAATAGTGTAAGAGTATTACCTTCTATGGCATTTGAATGATAGGTCCAGCGGACAATAAGATCTTCTTGTAAATTTTTTACAATTGCAGGAGATAAAGGGCGATATTGATCTAATTTTTTCTTTAAATCATCAATAATTTCAAACATAACTTTAACCCTGAATGTGTCTTTCTGAATAATACATCAAAAAATAAATATCAAAAATGTAATGTTATATTATAATATTTTGGTTGAGCTATAAAGATGGTATAATGAGTACACCATTTCAAATCCTTTAGTTGGATTTGAACAAGATTATTTTTGTGATTCAATGCACTAAATCTAATTTGGGTAAAAAATGGGTATAGGTAAAATGCTATTGACTTTATAATTCAATAAATCAATAGCTTAGGATTTGAGTTCAATTGACGCCATCCCATCAGCAAAGATGAGAATTTGTATTATTTAATGAAATAAAATGAACTTTAAACAACATTTAAAATTTTTAATAAATAAGATTAAAGATTGATAACGATGACACAATCTGTCCATGCACCCACATAAATTTGCTTATTGATTGATGAAACAAAATAGTTCTACTCATGAGCGATTAGCTGATCGTTTAGCTAATATTTTGACCATGTTAAATATGGGGTCTCATTTGAGCTCGGCTTTGTTACACAAACCTATATCTAAGGTTTATCCCACAATATAATTTTCAAATGAATAAGCCTACACCTAAAATTTATCGTACAACCAATTGGCCCGCATATAACCGAGCTCTCATTAATCATGGAAATATTGCCATTTGGTTTGATCCAGCTATGTAATGATATGCTCCATCAAAAGGCAAACAAGGACGAAATCAAACCCACTCCGATGCTGCCATCCAATGCTGCTTAATGATTAAATCCTTATTCCGTTTGTCTCTACGTATGGTCACTGGCTTTGTGCAAAGTCTGATTAAACTTTGCGGATTAAATTGGACAGCGCCAGATTACACCACGCTTTGTAGAAGACAAAAGCATATTGATATTGTAATCAGCTACCAAAAAGTAGCGATGGACTGCATCTACTCATGGACTCTACAGGCATGAAGTTTCTAGGTGAGGGCGAATGGAAACGCAAGAAACATGGACCTGAATTTCGTCGCCAATGGCGTAAATTACATATTGGTATAGATGATAAAACCCTGCAAATACGAGCAGTTTAGCTTACAACCAATAATGTCAGTGATTCACAGGTGCTTGGTGATTTACTTAATCAGATTCCACAAGATGAGCGGATTGACTCTGTTTATACCGATGGAGCTTATGACACCAAGTAATGCCGTCAGGTCATTGCAGATCGGCAAGCGCATGCAATGATTCCACCTAGAAAAAAATGCGAAACCATGGAAAGATACAAAGAACAAGCAGCTCGCTAGAGCGAAATGAATTACTTCGAACAGTTAATCTTGCGAAACAGTGCTTCTCAGGCAGGGCACTATGGAAAAAATGGTCAGGCTATCATCGGCGAAGTTTGGTTGAAACTAAGATGCACTGCATTAAATTATTAGGAGATAAACTCAGTGCAAGGAGGTTTGATAGCCAAGTTAATGAGATTCATGCACGTGTAACTGTCCTCAACAGATTTATTGAATTAGGTCGACCACTTACCCAAGTTACACCTTAAATTTGGCTCAATTAGGGGCGCTTTGCCTTTCAAATCTTTGTGCAACAAAGCCCTAAAAATGAAAAAAACCAGAAAAAATAGGAGCTTAGAGCTCCTATTTTTATGTTGGCTTTCTAAGTCTCTATGTTAATTTGAAGAATACTTCATCATAATGTCCGAATACAGCTATATTTTTTTGATTTCTACAATATCACTTGATTCAATGAGCGATTGGATATTACCAAATAAACTTTGAATATAATCAGAGGTCATATGGATATCTAAATCCTCTCTGCTACGCCATTCTTCTAAGAAGAAATATCTACTCGAGTCATTTTCGCTAATATAAAGCTCATATTTCAAGCATCCTTCTTCTTGAAGCGTAGGCTCTATTACACTTTTTAAAAGCGCTTCTAACGTCTCTTTTTGATCTGATTTTGCCTTAATGTTCGCAATTACTGAAATAGTCATTATTTCACCTTGAGTTTGTTTTAGAAGTTTTCTAGTACAATTTTGCCTTTTGACTTGCCTGATTCAAGTAACTTATGCGCCTTCTCCAAGTTTGCAGCGTTAATTTTGCCTAGATTTTGGTTGAGGGTACTTCTAATTTTTTGCTGGTCAACTAATTGGGCAACCTGTTGCAATAGCTCACCTTGCTTTTCAATATCATCGGTTTCATACATTGAACGGGTGAACATCAACTCCCAATGGATAGAAATAGATTTAGTCTTAAACGGCATAATATCAAATGTTTGTGGATCATCGATCAATCCAAGCTTGGCTTGTGGTCCAATCAGAGAAACTATTTGCTTGATATAGGTTTCTGTATGATTTGTAGAGAATACATACTTTGGTTTTTCAACGCCTAGTGTCTCGATTTGTGCATTTAAATCTTTGCTATGATCAATGACATGGTCGGCACCAAGTGATTCCACCCAAGATTTCGTTTCTTCACGTGAAGCTGTTGCTATAACGGTCAGATTTGTTTTTGCTTTTAGGAGTTGGATAGCAATTGATCCTACACCGCCTGCACCACCAATAATTAAAATACTGCCAACTTCTGTTTCTGAAATTTGAAACCGATCAAACAGCATTTCCCATGCCGTTATAGCAGTTAATGGCAATGCTGCGGCTTCTGCATTAGATACTGTAATTGGTTTAAGACTGATAATTCGTTCATCGACTGCTTGAAACTCAGCATTACTACCATCTCGGGTTAAATCGCCAGCATACCAAACAGAATCTCCTGCTTTAAACGAGGTAACTTTTGAGCCAATTTCAATAATTTCCCCAACGGCATCCCAACCTAAAATACGATTATTTGCTTCAGACGAATTTTTTCTCACTTTGGTATCAACTGGATTCACAGAGATTGCCTGAACTTTTACCAGTACATCACGCTCCTTAAGCGTAGGCTTCGCTTTTTCAATATCTACCAATGAATTTTTAAAATCATCATGGTTATTTATAACATACGATACGGCTTTCATAGATTTGTCCACAACTTTAAAAAAATATAGTAAAAATGGAAGCGAAGTGCTCCCATTTTTTGTTATTCAATAATTAAAACTCTTGGCTCGTTGGGCGCAAAACAATTTCATTAATATCTACATCCGCAGGCTGTTCAATTGCATAAGCAATTGCTCGAGCGACTGAGTCAGCTGGTATGGCTTGTTTGTAGAAATCCGTAACGAACTCTGAACTTTCTTTATGAGAAGAACCAAATTTTAGTTCTGACTCAACTGCACCAGGCTCAATAGTCGTCGTTCTAATTGTTCCCCCAACTTCATGACGAAGTCCTTCAGAGATGGCTCTTACAGCAAACTTAGTACCGCTATAAACAGTACCTCCTGGACTAAATACTTTTAACCCTGCAACAGATGCGAGATTAATAAAGTGTCCAAAGTTTTGTTTTTGGAAAACAGGTAGAGTAGCTGCTATACCATAAAGAACACCTTTAATATTAATGTCGATCATACGATCCCATTCATCAACTTTTAGCTCACTTAATGGTGCAATAGACATTAATCCAGCATTGTTTACCAATACATCGATTTGACCAAATGCGCTTAATGCCTTTTCAATAAGTGCTTGTACTTCATGTGGTTTGGTTATATCCATACCAATAAATTCAGCTTGACCACCTTCAGCACGAATATCGTGAACAATAGCCTCTAATTTTTCAGTACGTCTAGCACCAAGTACAACCTTTGCACCTTTTTTAGCAAGTAAGCGAGCAGTAGCTTCACCTAAACCACTACTTGCACCTGTGATAACAATAACTTTATTTTCTATATTATTCATACAAGTAACCTTCAACCTATCTGTCAATCATATTTGATGGATTAAGTATTACAGCCTTGTTAGGTATAATAAATGAATAATATTATCTTTCAGAATTCCTATTTACGGAATAATTACCATAACACAGGATTGGACATGCAGAACAAATTGGAAATGATACGTATCTTTTGTGTCGCAGCAGAGTGTCGAAATTTTAAAGAGGCAGCAACTCAGCTCGGTATTTCCCCGCAGGTAGTGACACGGGCAATAAAGGAGCTAGAAGAGCAGCGCGGAGAAATTCTGTTCTACAGGAGTACTCGACAAATTAAAATTACTGCTGATGGTGAGCGTTTGGCAAAGCAAGCACGTTTTGCGGTGGGATCGATCGATGCTTTGCTTGTAAAAGACACCAAGGAAAAACGAGATGAAATGCGTGGGACTGTCCGTCTTACTGTGTCGTCTGTGTTAGGGCGTAAATTGGTAGTACCTGCACTAGCAGAATTTGCCACACGTTATCCAGATATTGTCGTGGATTGTGTGCTAACAGATTCACACTCGGATGTGATCGATGAGCGGATAGATATCGGGATCAGATTTGGATTTTTGCCGGACAATCGATATGTGGCAAGGGAATTGGCTAAAGTGAACTTTTATTCTGTGGGTACGCCAGAGTTAATTGATAAGGTTGGAATGCCCAAAAAAATTATTGACCTTGATAAATACCCTCTAACAGCACTAGTCGATCATAAAACAGGGCGTTACTGGCCATGGACATTCACCGAAAGTCGAAGCTTTACGCCATCAAAGCCCCGTTTTATTACAGATGATCTAGAAGCTGAATTTCAAGCTATTCTCGCAGGAGTTGGATTCGGACACATGCCTGGATTTCTAGTTTTGCCGTGGCTTAGGAGTGGTAAGCTCATTCAGATACTTCATGAGGAAACCTCTCCTGTTTGGCGCCTGTATTTATATCGTCCACAGCGGGGCCCGACACCTTTGCGAATCCGAGCATTGTTTGATTACTTAGCGGAAGTGCTGGGCCATATAGAAACCTGAATCAGATGGAACTAACCTTTTTTCTAGAAAGTAGAAATCAGATAAGACCATTATGTATTTAGAGTAACTACAATTTTTCCTATTTGCTGATTTGATTCAAGATAGCGCTGAGCGTCATGCATGTTCTCAAAGTTAAAGCAACAGTCGATCACTGGACGAAGATATCCTGCACCTATACTGCTAAGAATAAATCGTCTGGCTTGCTCCCTTAGAACAGGGTCATGGAGAACCTCGAGGAACAAAAAACCTCGCATGGTTAAGCTCTTGCGTAATGCAACTTTAAGGGGAAATGGTGTGATCTCCGGGCTAAGTGCACCATGCATAACCATAGTTCCTCCCACAGACATCGCTTTTGCAATCTGTTCAATATGCGGTCCTCCTACAGCATCGAAGGCGACATCAAGATATTCTCCACCTAAACGTAAAACAAGCGCCTCATACAAATCTGGTTCATCTTCACTGGCTATAACATTTTTAACACCGAGATCCAGTAAACGTTGCTTTTTCTCTATCGTCTGTGTACTTGCAATGACCTTAGCACCCGCTGCTTCAGCTATCTGTATCGCAGCTAGTCCTACGCTACTTGAAGCTGCTGTAATCAAGATCGTTTTTCCTTTCGAAACTCCACCAGCATGGATTACACCACCCCAAGCCGTCAAATACTGCATCCAGATTGAAGAAGCTTCTTCCCAGCTTAAACTATCAGGTTTGTGAACTAAAAAAGTTTCTGGAATCAGAAGTTTGTCCGCATATGTCCCATATTTGGCTAGATTGTCAGTCGGAAGAATCGATACTGCATCTCCTGGAGAAAATTGGCGTACACCTTCACCTATTGCCAGAACTATGCCTGCTCCCTCATATCCCAGACGAGAAGGGAATACTGCCTTTTGAATATAAGTACCACGCCGAAACATTACATCAGCCCGGTTGAGTCCGATCGTTTTCATCTGGATTAGAACTTCTCCTGCTGCTGGTAAAGCAACAGGAAGTGTTTCTAATGTCAGAACATCTGTATCTCCAATACAATTGAAGCGCCAAGTCTTGGCCTGAAGTGCGTTAAATGACATCAATAACGACCTTAATATTGGCAGAGCGATCTTGAACAGCATCATGAGCTTCAATCGCTTGGTCTAGAGTAAAATGACGAGGATCAACAATAGGACGCAGTTTACCTTCCTCAACGAGACGAGTCGCGACCTTAAGGACATCGCCATGATGAGAACGGCGATTGCCTGTTAACATCGGCATTAGGACGAATACGCCAGACACTGTGGCACACCGTAGAGATGAACTCGCTAAATTATGATTACCAAATGCAGCACAGCTGGTAATGTGGCCATAGTGAGTTGTCATGGAAAGTGAAGCTTCGAGTACTGGACCACCCACAGTGTCGTAAACAATGTTAAAACCTTGACCCTCAGGGCTTGCAGCAATAATGTCATCGGAAGATGCTGTTGTGTAATCGAGAGGTGTTGCACCGAGTTCTGAAATCAGTGATTGATCAGCTGTACGACCAGTCGCCCAAACATTTGCATCAAGTGCTTTTGCAAGCTGAACAACCATATAACCAACGCCACCAGCACCACCCTGAACCAGTACAGTTTGCCCTGGTTGGACCTTCGCGTTATCCACTAAACCTTCCCAAGCGGTGAGGAACGTCAATGGTAGTACTGCTGCCTCGCGCATAGAGATATTCCGTGGCTTTAATGCGATCAGATCAGCATCTGCTACAACATATTCTGCTAAAGATCCTTGAAGACCACGAACGCCACCAATCAGACCGTAAACTTCATCTCCAACGTTGAAGTGGGTGACACCTTCACCAACAGCAGTGACAACCCCAGCCATATCCGTTCCCAACACGGCAGGAAGCTCTGGCATAGCATATGGTGCTTCACCAAGACGAATTTTATAATCAATAGGGTTTACACCACTAGCATGAACACGTACTAGAACTTGCCCAGCCTCTGGTTGAGGTATAGGGAGTTCTGTACGTGTAAATTTATGATCACCAAAATTTTCTAGGATAAGAGCATTCATCATCTTATTCATAGTTGTTCCTTATTCTTAACTGGGGGATGATATGCACAGTACCAAAGTAAATTAATCCAATAAATGATATTTATAGGATTTAATAATTCCTAAATAGTGAATAATAAATATCATACGCTCATTAAAAATATTCTAGTACAGTCTGTAAAGGCGGTTTAACCTAAACTGTTGGTAGTATTTTCAAGGCTTGAAACGTTCAAAATATCTACAAAGTGGCTAAAAGTTGGAAACATAATTCTAAAAGGTCCCAGCATTACAAAGAACATGAGCCAAAATAAAAATGGGAGCTAAAAGTCCCATTTTTTTTGTGACTTTCGCATAAGCTCTATGATGTTAATTTAAAAAAACTAAAAACAGGGATAGAAAATTTTCGCTAAAGATCTTTTTAATTTTCGATTTATAAAAAATATTGCTTTTTTTATACTATGGGGTACTATAGTATAAATGCTAGCAAATAAGGAGGTCTGATGCCTAATCAGGTTGACGACAAAAAAAAGATTCTTCTACGCGTCAGAAAGATCAAAGGTCAGACGCAAGCGATTGAAAAAGCGTTAGAAGATAATGTGGAATGTGGTGCAATTCTGCAACAAATATGCTCTGTGCGTGGTGCTATTAATGGTTTAATGAATGAAATGTTGGAGGTTCATTTAAAGGACACATTAGTATCAGGTGAAACCACAGAACAACAACGAAAAGAAGAATTGGCTGAAATCGCCAAGATTCTAAAATCATATTTAAAGTAGATCTGTATAAGGAATTATTCCATGAAGTCACGTGCTGCCGTTGCGTTTGGTCCTGGTCAACCTCTTCAAATTGTTGAAGTTGATGTTGCACCACCGAAGAAAGGTGAAGTATTAATCAAGATCTCCCATACCGGTGTGTGTCATACAGACGCATTTACTTTATCTGGCGATGATCCTGAAGGTGTTTTTCCCGCTATTCTCGGGCATGAAGGTGCTGGTGTTGTAGTTGAGGTTGGTGAAGGCGTGACTAGCGTCAAACCAGGTGATCATGTTATTCCACTTTACACTGCTGAATGTGGCGAGTGCGTATTCTGTAAATCTGGAAAATCGAACTTGTGTATTTCCGTTCGCGAAACTCAAGGTAGAGGCGTAATGCCAGATGGTACCACTCGTTTTTCCTACAATGGTCAACCGATTTACCACTATATGGGCTGCTCAACGTTCAGTGAATACACTGTAGTGGCAGAAGTATCATTGGCTAAAATCAATCCTGAAGCCAATCACGAACATGTCTGCTTACTGGGTTGTGGTGTCACAACGGGTATCGGTGCAGTACACAACACGGCTAAAGTACAAGAAGGTGATAGTGTTGCGGTCTTTGGTTTAGGTGGTATTGGTTTGGCAGTCGTACAAGCCGCACGTCAAGCTAAAGCAGGGCGTATTATTGTGGTTGACATGAATCCAGATAAATTTGCGCTGGCAAAAGAGTTTGGTGCAACGGACTTCTTGAACCCTAAAGATTACGATAAACCAATCCAGCAAGTAATTGTCGAAATGACTGGCTGGGGTGTAGATCATTCATTTGAGTGTATTGGTAACGTGAATGTGATGCGTGCAGCCCTTGAAAGTGCACACCGTGGCTGGGGACAATCCGTAATTATTGGTGTAGCTGGCGCAGGTCAAGAAATCTCTACCCGTCCATTCCAACTGGTTACTGGTCGTAGATGGTTAGGTTCTGCCTTTGGTGGGGTAAAAGGTCGTACGCAACTTCCAGGAATGGTTGAAGATGCCATGAAAGGTAAAATTCAATTAGAACCATTTGTGACACACACCATGGGCTTGGATCAGATCAATGAAGCCTTTGATCTAATGCATGAAGGTAAGTCAATTCGTACTGTAATTCATTACGAATAATTCCGTCAGACCTTATACTTTTCCATGCATGTGAATCATGATTGACATGCATGGAATCCTCTAAAACGGCACATCATCTGTAAAACAGATCTATCTATGTATCCATCATGTATAGGTTCAACAAACCTGCCTACATTTTAAATCTTTATCAGTATTCTCTGTGGAGAATGTCAGACTCTTTGTTTACTCGATTTCTCATGAAGTCTTGCTCAACATAGGTAATTGATTATGGAAATAATTGAGAAACATGCTTCTTTTGGTGGATCGCAAGAAGTGTATCGCCATCAGTCAATAGCATTAAACTGTTCAATGAAATTCTCAATATATCTGCCACCTCATGACAAAGATGAGAAGTTGCCAGTTTTATATTGGTTATCAGGACTGACTTGCAACGAACAGAACTTTATTACTAAAGCCGGAGCACAAAAGTATGCGGCTGAACATAAAGTCATTATTGTTGCACCAGATACCAGCCCACGTGGAGAGGATGTACCAGATCATGCAGATTATGATTTAGGCCAAGGCGCAGGATTCTATGTGAATGCAACACAAGCACCCTGGTCACAGCATTTCAAAATGTATGATTATATTGTGGAAGAGCTCAGAAATCTGATTGACCTGAATTTTCCGACCAACCAAGTCCAAAGCATTATGGGGCATAGCATGGGTGGTCATGGTGCATTAGTAATTGGTTTAAAAAACCCTGAGCTGTATAAAAGTATTTCTGCTTTTGCACCAATTGTTGCACCTAGCCAAGTACCTTGGGGGAAAAAGGCTTTTACACACTACCTAGGTGAAACCGAAACTTTATGGAAAAGCTATGATGCGATTGAATTAATCAAAAACGATGAAGTTCATTTACCTATTTTAGTCGATCAGGGAACAGCTGATGATTTTCTTGAAGAACAGTTAAGACCTAAGCTTCTTAGTGATATTTGTTTGGAACAAGAATATCCTCTTACACTTAACCTAAGAGAAGGGTATGACCATAGCTATTACTTCATTGCGAGCTTTATAGAGAAACATATAGAGTTTCACAGCAAATTCCTAGCTAAATAACTTTCATAGATATGAAGATGTGCATGTTGTTCTTGAATGCTTCTTGAGCAATATAACTTCCAGATGAAGAGGTCAGCTTATAAATCTAAGGTAGAGTCAATTGATCCTTATATAACTAAGATTGAATTTAATCATCTCATATCTTGATTTTTTGATTCAAATGTTAATGATATTAACTTGAATAAATTCATAGCATTATGTCGAAATAAAAACCTAAATTTTGGCTCAGCTATGGGATGTTTTTTAACTTTTATACAACAAAACTTTCTGACATGCATACATTAGCAATGACAGAATCAGTTTGAATTCTAATCAATTGTGGAGTTTTAGTCATGCTTAAAACAGCTTTATATGTCCGTCTTGAAGCTAAACCGGGTAAAGAAGACGAAGTGGAAGCTTTCCTTAAAGCCGGTTTACCTATTGTAATGGAAGAACCTGCGACAGTTGCGTGGTTTGGCTTACGTCTTGGACCTACAACATTTGGTATTTTTGATGCATTTCCTGATGAGGCGGGTCGCCAAGCACATTTATCTGGCAAGGTTGCAGCTGCGTTGATGGCTCAGGCCGAAGAGCTATTTTCAGAGCCACCGTCTATTGAAAAAGTAGATGTTTTGGCGAGTAAACTACCAGCTTAAACCGACGCTTAAATGTATGAGGGTGCTGCCTGAAATTTTGAATGAAAGGCAGCACTTTAACGCTTTGAGGTTTGTCATAGGCTTTTTATTCAAGTTGGGCTACTTTATTTATTGGCTTAATCTCATCATTTACATGGGTCAATATCCAAAACAGGGTAAATAAACGAATACACCTATGTACATGCTTTATATTGAACCAATCTATCTAATTTACTGTTGCATTTGTACATCTGCTAAACCGTGCCAATCTGCTTTTTAAAATATTTAATCATTGAATCGTTACCAATTTTATAGACACCTTGAAGTTAGATAAAATGACTAATAAACGAGGTGCTTATGAGCAGTAAAAGATACCCAGAAGAATTCAAAATTGAAGCAGTCAAACAAGTGACAGAGAAAGGGCGTAGCGTTGCTGATGTTGCTACACGACTAGGAACCACCACCCATAGTTTGTATGCATGGATTAAACGCTATGATCCGCAACAGCCTAAAGCGATTACAGAAGCTAATGCTTCACTCGCTGAACTTGCCAAACTGCGGAAAGAATTACAGCGTGTTACTGAAGAGCGAGATATCTTAAAAAAGGCCGCGGTATACTTCGCAAGCCAGTCCCAATGAGGTATGCCTTTATTCAGGACAATCAACATAGATGGCCTGTTCGTCTTCTATGTTCAACTTTGGCTGTTCATCATAGTGGGTACTATGCTTGGCTGAAGCACCCCTTGAGTAGAATGGCTAAACAACGGCAACACCTCACAGGGCTGATCAAGCAATTTTGGCTAGAATCAGGTGGAATTTACGGTTATCGCAAGATTCACTGTGATTTAAATGATATTGGTGAAAGCTGTGGCATTAATCGTGTCTATCGCCTGATGAAAGCCAATGGGCTTAAATCACAGCGGGGTTATCGTAGACCACGAACATCTGCTGGAGCACCGGCTATTGTTGCTGAAAATACTTTGGATCGGCAATTTAATCCAACTCAGCCTAACCAATTGTGGGTGACAGACATCACGTACATTCGTACCCATGAAGGTTGGTTATATTTGGCTGTAGTCATCGACCTATTTTCTCGCTTAGTTGTAGGTTGGTCGATGAAATCCAGAATCACCACTGATTTAGTACTTGATGCATTATTGATGGCGTTATGGCGGAGAAAACCACAGAACAAGGTATTAATTCATTCAGACCAAGGTAGCCAATATACCAGTCATGAATGGCAAACCTTTCTAAAGCATCATAATCTTGAAAGCAGTATGAGTAGACGCGGCAACTGTCATGATAATGCTGTTGCTGAAAGTGGCGGTGTTTCAAAAAGTATGCTGAAAAAAACAATATGGCTTTTGATAAAATAGAGGTATGAAAATAACGCTACAAATCAAATGTCCTACCTG
>NZ_LSOD01000031.1:0-53598 GCF_001592855.1 Acinetobacter sp. BMW17 | reverse complement strand
TCATCGCCAGCTCATTAATTCAAATCCCCCTCCGCTAATCGCTGAGGGGGATTTTTTTATGCTGAAAATATTAAATAATATACGAATCAATCGTTTAATTGAGATTTATCATAATTAAATAAAATGCCCTAAATAGTCATAATTATTATTTAAATTAAACTTTATATTTTTTATTCCTATTTTGAATTAATTTTTACTCTCAGCTGAATACTATATTTATATGTAATTTAAATTGCGTCTTTATTGTTAAATTTTATTTAATATTAGAAAATCCAAGTATTAATAGTTGGTTTTATTTATTTTTAATACCAATTAAATCATTTATTTAGACTAATGTTGAATTTTTATATCACTATAAATTGTGTGAATATAACACCAAATTACTTTAGTGAATGACTTCTGTTTGGGCTGAATTAGCACATTATAAAAACTGAAGGGCGCTAGTTAAAGTGCAGTGAAACAATAGCTCATAGGAGGTGAATAATGTCAGTTAAAGCAGTGAATGTGAATGATATTATTGATCGTGCAAAATTTTCGGGTTTCCATTTTCAAGTTGTTGCTTGGTGTTTGCTAATTATTTTATTTGATGGTTATGATTTGGCAATTAATGGTGTGGTATTGCCATTATTAATGGAAGACTGGGGCTTAAGTGCTGTACAGGCGGGAATGCTAGCCAGTACTGCCCTAGCCGGCATGATGTTTGGTGCAATGATATTTGGCTCTTTGGCGGATAAAATTGGCCGTAAAAAAGTCATTATGATCTGTATTGTGCTTTTTAGCGGGCTTACCTGTGCAGGTGGTTTTGCATCAAACCCAACAGAATTTGCGGTTTTACGTTTCCTTGCGGGACTTGGAATTGGTGGGGTAATGCCAAACCTTGTTGCGCTGACATCTGAGTATGCACCACAAAAAATGCGTAGTACTTTGGTGACTACGATGTTTAGTGGTTATGCTGTGGGTGGTGTAATGGCTGCATTGTTAGGTGCGTGGTTTACTCCAAGTTTTGGTTGGCAAATTATGTTTTTTATTGCCGGTATTCCATTGTTGTTATTACCTGTTATTTGGAAGTTTTTGCCCGAGTCTTTGACTTTTATTGTGCAACAAAACCGTCAGGCGGAAGCACGTAAAATTGTTCGTCGTTTAGCACCAACAGTGATAGTAAAAGAAGATACAACTTTTGAGTTGCATCAGGTTGATGTGCCAGAGTCTGCAAATGTTGTGAGCTTATTTAAACGTGGGCGCGCAGTAAATACCTTGTTATTTTGGGTGGCGTTCTTCACCTGTTTACTGACTATGTATGCTTTAAGCAGTTGGTTGCCGAAGTTAATGATGGCAGCAGGTTACTCAATGGACAATAGCTTGATGTTTATGATGGTGATGAACATTGGTGCTGTGATTGGTATTGTGGGTGGAGGAATCTTGGCCGATCGCTTTCATTTGAAGCCTGTGCTGATGTGCTTAGGGATGATGGGTGCTGTTGTGATGAGCTTGATGGGCTTTCAATCGAATCAATTCCTTTTATATATTTTAGTATTCTTGGCGGGTGCTGCATCCATTGGTTCGCAAATGCTGCTTTATAGCTATGTCGCCCAGTATTATCCACTTGCTGTTCGTTCAACGGGGATTGGTTGGTCGTCTGCGATTGGCCGTATGGGTGCAATCATTGGACCAATTTTAATTGGTAGTTTGTTGGGAATGAATTTGCCTGCACACTTTAACTTTATTGCAGTGGGTTTACCTGTGTTGATTACTGCTATTGCGGTTGCACTGATTATGCATGAGGATGAATCTGAAAAGATTGGTGCAAGTCAGCCTGCGATTTCGAAAGCTTAAGAGTCATTTAATTGAAAGCCTCCAAATTTTGGGGGCTTTTTGTTATATTGTTTTAATCTTAATAAATTTAAAAAAATGAGTTTTTTTTGAAACGATTGGGTTGGGACTTTTAACAAATTTTCTAAGTGACCTTTTAAAGAAAAAACTCAAGTTTAAGATGAATAAGACTGATGTAGATGAAATCGCTGATCGCTTAAATTTAGTTTTGTCATTAATGAATGAAGGACGAGATGAAAAATTTACTGTAGCTCAGTTTAGTAAAATTTTAGAATTAAAAAAAGTAGGTGATTTAGAGAAGTACTTTATAAATATTGAAGAACTAGAGTTAGAATTTTTAGAAATTTTTTCCCAAACATTTGCAATTAATTATGAGTGGTTAACAGAAGGAAAAGGACATCCTTTTAAGTGCGATCAACAAATTTATATAAGTATTTACGATTGCTTAGAACGTATTGATCAAATAAAACCATTTATTATTTATTTTGTAAGATCCCAAATTTTGCGTGGTGAAACTTGTATTCTATTAGAAGTTAGAGAGCATCATTTTATTGTTCTGAATAGCTATATCCATTTTAGTGAACAGGTTGGATTTGGTGGAGGTTGTGAGCTGGTAGCATTTAGGAAATTAGTGATGGAGTTAATTTTAGTACGTAAATATATAACTAAAGGTGTGATTGTTTCAGATCAAAACTTTAAAAAGTTGTATAAAGGGGAAATTCATCCGAAAGTTGCGTTAATGGCACGTAAGGGTAAATTTGAACATTGGCATGATGATTTTACTGATATTTATAACCAAAGATATGGTTATCGGCATCATGGTAAGTATGATAAGAACTTTAAAGATGCATTTAATATTGTGAAAAATAATATTGAAAAAAATGGAGAGCTTTAATATTTGTTGACCACAGAGTATTTTATGCATTTAATAAATCCAAAGCTTTGGAATAAAATATATGAAACTCAACTCATTCTCCCCAATTCCTGAAAACGATGATGAACTGCATTTACCTGAACTGGTGTATTGGGCATCTTTAGGTGAACTTACTGAAGTGGAAAAAAGTCTCGCCAATGGTGTAGATGTGAACTCCACCGATGATGAAGGCTATAGTGCTCTCCAAGCGGCGGCTGAAAATGGCTATCTAGATGTAGTAAAACTACTGGTTAAAAAAGGCGCGAATGTCCATTACAAAGGTGAATATACTGCGCTTCAACTGGCTGAAATGGCAGAACAAGTAGAAATTATTGAATACTTAAAAAGTCTGTAACTTTTAAAAATGAATAAAAGAGCCTGCTCAATATCAGGCTCTTTTTTTGCATCTTAAATGGACGAATTGGATTCAAGTTCTTTTAATATCGCTTGATTAAAAGCGGGAAGATCTTCTGGACTACGTAAGCTGATGAGCGTCCCGCCACCTACTTTACATTTGTGAACGGCTTCATCGACCCATATAGCACCTGCATTTTTCAGATCGAGTCGTATACTTTGATGCGAAGTCAGATGTTTAGCTTGAATCCGCTCAGCATTAATCAAAACCCAAGGCGCATGACTAATCACAGCTATTGGTTTGGCTTGGTTGCTAAAACTTTGGATAATTTCGAGCGCTTTGGGATGGTGGCGTAATAGATCGGCATTAACTGCACCGCCGGGGATAATAAGCAAGTCGTAGTCGTCATAATGAACATGATCCAAATCGACGGCTGGAGGATAGCTTGCTGCCGAGTCTGAGTCCATTTTGAGAGTTCGAACATCACGAGCTTCAGTCGCAGCATGAATGCATTCTATGCCTTTGGACTGTAGAAAATGGAGAGGCTGAATTAGCTCATCATGTTCTACGCCTATATTTGAGGTTATGAACAATGCTTTTTGAGTCATGTAAATCACCTAAAAAATGTCTATGCTTTAGCCTAACAAAGCAGAATGATACCGATGTTTTGATTTAACGGACTCTTGTAAGTAAGTGAAAGTAGTCGATGCAGTGTTCCGTGTAACTTTAGACTGTGTGAAGGTTTTAATGAGCCTTTTCAATAATTGATATGCATTAAGACATCCATAAAGTTCGAAACTAGACAGAAAATGAAAAACAATCTGCTCAAAAAATGTAGGTTTTTTGAATTTTCTATGCTATAAAAAATAAAACGGCACAAAAATTGCTTATAAAGCGTGCTTTAAAAATAGTTGTATTGATGAGTAGGGTTTTATGAAGTTATCGGTTGGATTGAAAGTTTCGAACTCTTTGTCGCTAACCCCCCAATTACAACAAGCTATTCGATTGCTTCAATTGTCGAGCCTTGAACTTGAACAAGAAATTCAGATTCAACTCGACAGCAATCCACTCTTAGAAAAAGTAGAAGAACAGTCATCTATCGAAAGCTTATCCAGTGTGCAAGAGCAAGAACAGGATAAGAAGGATTTAACCAACGAACTCAACGCCGACCATTTACCCGATGATTTACCAGTCGATACCGACTGGGATGATGTCTATACCCATCAACCGACCAGTTTGGGCGCAGCAGAGTTTGAAGAACGAGAAGATAATCGCCAAGGTCATTTGGGCTTAAAAGAGCATATGCTCGAGCAAATCAATCTGTTGCATTTTTCGCAAGTAGATATGTTGATTGCTTATTGCATTATTGACTCGTTGGACGATAAAGGTTTTTTAGACAGTGATATTTCAGAAATAACGACTTCAGTTCAACATCTTTTAACAAGCATGGACTATGACGACGAAGTCGAAGATGACGAAGTGGTTGTAGTGCTCAAGCATATTCAGCGTTTAGACCCACTCGGAGTTGGGGCGCGGAATCTTGCAGAGTGTTTAATGGTGCAGTTGGAAGCCTTACCAATGCAGACTGCTTGTCGAAATGATGCTATGAATCTGCTGAAAAACTATGAACTATTGATCAGCAATGAACTGGCGAAACTGATCAAACAAACGGGTTTAAATCAAGAGCAGCTCAAGTGTGCGGTTGATTTATTGAAAACCCTAAAAGCGCATCCAGGGCTTGAGTTTGAAGATAAAGACTCAGATTATCAAATTCCTGATGTCGTGGTAATGAAGAAAAACGAACAATGGCAAGTGGCTTTAAATCCTGATGTGATGCCAAAACTTCGTGTGAACTCGTTTTATGCCAATATGATTAAGCGTGCTGATCAAAGTGAAGATAATCAATACTTACGTAATCAAATGTTGGATGCGAAAAACTTTATTAAAAGTGTCGATGAACGCCATAAAACTTTACTGAAAGTGGCGACGTGTATCATTGAACATCAGCGTGCCTTTTTAGAAATTGGTGCTGAAGGGATGAAGCCTTTGGTACTTCGGGATATTGCAGAAGAAGTTGAATTGCATGAGTCAACCGTTTCTCGGGTGACCACCAACAAATATATGCTGACGCCACGCGGCTTGTTCGAATTGAAATATTTCTTTTCAAGCCATGTGGGTACAACGTCAGGCGGTGAGGCATCTTCAACTGCAATTCGCGCCAAGATTAAAAAATTGATTGCTGAAGAGAATGCACGTAAGCCTTTGTCTGATAACGCAATTGCCAATCTGTTAAAGGACGATGGAATTGATGTAGCGCGTCGGACAGTGGCAAAGTATCGCGAATCGTTACATATTCCGTCATCTTCTGAACGAAAAGTCTTGATCTAAAATTTAAAATCTGACTATTCTAGAGGTTCATTATGACAACATAATGAACCTCTTTTTTCTTTAAGGAATGGCTAAAATGATTTGATGTTTCTATGCGTGCTGGTTATTTTGCAGTCATTAAATCGTCTTGGCTTTTCCTCATTAATCCTAATGAAGGTGAGGGATAGATATATGCAAATAACAATTCGTGGACATCATTTGAGCATTACCCCAGCTATTGAAGATACCATTCGCTGCAAATTTGCAGAAATGACCAAGCATATTGATCAGGTGAACAGTATGCAGGTGAAATTAACCAAGGATCATCAGGTCGATAAACATACTAAAAAAGGCAGTAGCAATCATATTGCAGAAGCAATTATCCGTTTGCCGGGCATTGAATTTTTTGCTCAGGCTTCAGCAGATGATATGTATACGTCGATTAAAAAATTATCAGAAAAACTAAAAAGACAGCTCGATAAGCACCGTAAAATGCAGCAAGTTTACCAACCGATCGCTATTTAGTTTGATTTTTATGCAAAAAGAGGTTTTTTAAAACCTCTTTTTTTATATATAAAGTGTGCGGGTTTATGATTTATTTTTCAGATTTATAGTAAAATGGCAGGTTTTTACACCGTTGGTCCTATAAGAGGTCTTTGTGATGAATAGTGAACAGCTCACTGAAATTTTAAAAGCTGCTTTTCCTGAAGCTGAAGTTGCAGTTAGTGGGCAAGGCGGAAAGTTTGACTTACGTATTGTCGACGACCAATTCGAAGGCAAACGTCCTGTTGCACGTCAGCAAGCTGTTTATGCACCATTAAATTCTTATATCGCAAGTGGCGAAGTGCATGCGGTGACTATTCGTGCAATGACTAAAGAAGAATGGCGTAAAGCAAGCTTATTCGGAGCTTAAAATTAGATGGATAAATTTTTAATTCAAGGTGGCACTAAGCTCGAAGGCGAAGTTCGTATTTCGGGTGCTAAAAATGCTGCTTTGCCGTTGCTTGCAGCAATGATTTTACCTGAAACCCCAACCAAGCTCACCAATGTGCCGCATTTAAAAGATGTAAATACCTTGGTGCAGTTGATTGGTGGTCTAGGGATTACCATGACCTACGAAGGTGACACGGTTACTGCGGATACCTCGACACTGGACAATCAGTTTGCACCGTATGAATTGGTGAAAACCATGCGTGCATCTATTTTAGTGCTGGGCCCATTGGTGGCGCGCTATGGTAGTGCAAAAGTGTCTTTGCCGGGTGGATGTGCGATTGGCTCGCGTCCAGTCGATCAACATTTAAAAGCTTTAGAAGCTTTAGGCGCAGAGATTGAAGTTGAAGCCGGTTATGTACACGCTAAAGTTGATGGCCGTCTGAAAGGTGGTGAAGTCGTTTTTGATATGGTGACCGTGGGTGGTACCGAAAATATCTTAATGGCTGCGGCATTGGCAGAAGGCGTGACTACGATTCGTAATGCGGCACGTGAACCTGAAATTACGGACCTTGCGAAAATGTTGATCGCGATGGGTGCAAAAATTGAAGGTTTAGATACTGATACCTTAGTGGTAACAGGTGTTGAAAAACTACATGGCTGTGAATACGCTGTAGTTGCTGACCGTATTGAAACGGGTTCGTATTTGGCTGCTGCGGCCATTACCGGTGGTCGTGTAAAAACCACACATACTGATCCAACATTGATGGAATCAGTTTTAGAAAAGTTTGAAGAAATGGGCGCGGAAGTGACCCGTGGTGATGATTGGATCGAACTGGATATGATGGGTAAACGCCCGAAAGCAGTCAGCTTCCAAACGCTACCACATCCTGACTTCCCAACTGATATGCAAGCACAGATTATGGCAGTTAATGCGATTGGTCGTGGTTTTGCTACTATTTCTGAAACGATTTTTGAAAACCGTTTTATGCACGTACCTGAATTGTCACGTATGGGTGCCAATATTCAGGTCGAAGGTAATGATGCTGTCGTGACGGGTGTAGAGAAACTTTCTGCCGCACCTGTGATGGCAACAGATTTACGCGCTTCTTTCTCGCTGGTGTTAGCTGCACTTGCTGCGAATGGTGAGACGCTGATTGATCGTATCTATCATATTGACCGCGGTTATGAAGATGTCGAAGCGAAATTACAAGGTATAGGCGCCCAAATTAAGCGAGTAAGTTCATGAGCGATATGAGAAACGATGATCCAAATTTTGACGTAATGGGCAATTTTGATCATGGTTTAACATTGGCATTGAGTAAAGGTCGTATTTTAAAAGAAACCCTACCTTTACTTGAAACGGCTGGAATTAACTTACTGGAAGATCCTGATAAGTCACGTAAGTTAATTTTTCCAACCACCCATAAACAAGTCCGTATTTTAATTTTACGTGCTTCTGACGTACCCACCTATGTGGAAAATGGTGCGGCGGATATTGGTGTTGCGGGTAAAGACGTGCTTATGGAACATGGCGCACAAAACGTTTATGAACCACTCGATCTAAAAATCGCAGTATGTAAACTGATGACTGCAGGCAAAGTTGGCATGGAGCGTCCCAAAGGGCGTTTAAAAATTGCCACCAAATACGTAAACTTAACCCGTCAGTACTATGCAAGCTTAGGTGAGCAAGTCGATGTGATTAAGTTGTACGGTTCAATGGAACTTGCACCGTTGGTAGGTTTGGGCGATTACATTGTTGACGTGGTCGATACTGGGAATACTTTACGTGCCAATGGTTTAGAACCTTTGGAAGAGATTTGTAAAGTGTCTTCACGTTTGATCGTGAACAAGGCAAGTTTCAAACGTAAGCAAGTATTGTTAAACCCAATTCTTGCACAGTTAGAAACAGCAGTTGCTGAACGTGAAGCGTTAAAAAACAAATAAGTTGATCTTTTTCATTTAAAGAAACCGCTATCGATGATGGCGGTTTTTTTGTACCTACTCATTTTTTAATATTTTTATTGGATTGAAATACAATAGGATTGAATTTGAGCCAGTTGATTCAAATTGTTAAAAGTATAGACATCACAAGCAGAAATTCGGGATGTCTGCTGGGTGTTATGAAATTGCGCTTCACCTTGAACAATCACATGATGACCCGTTTGATGAATTGCTTGAATATGGAACTCATGCGCGACCGTCGTAAAATAATGCTCGATAGACTGGCAATGCTTGAGCACTTGATCAAAACCTGAAAGCTGTTGTTCACCCACAATTTCCCATGTAATGGTTTCTGAAAAATGCTGTTGGATTGAGCTAAATTGTCCCGTTGAAAAATATGTGGCTATGTCCGTGAGGGTCATCTCTTTTGCCTGTTTTTTAGTCATGTTTAATAATTCTAGTTTAAAAATCATGATCACATTCATTTACCGATGAAGTTAAAAGTAATTTTTCATTACACTCCGCGTTTAGCTGGAGGATTGTTGCCCACAAAATACAGGAAACAAGGTAAACTAAAGCTTCCCTTTATTTTCATTGTGGATAAATTGATGCGACGTTTATCGACTCAAGATCAGAACTTTAAACAAGTCTTTGCTGATTTGTTGGCTTTTGAAACCGTGAGTGACCCAGAACTTTTAAAAACCGTAGATCAAATCATCGCTGATGTTCGTCAGCATGGTAATGCTCATGTTCTTAAACTCACTCAACAGTTCGATCGACATCCCGCGCATCAATTCTCAGATTTAGAACTGACTCAAGAACAATTAAAAACTGCTTTTGAGGGTTTGAGTACTGAAGTCCGTGAGGCGTTAGAGCTTGCTGCAAACCGTATTCGTGAGTTTCACCAAGCGCAAAAACAAGAAGGCTGGACCTATGTGGATGCCTTAGGGAACACACTTGGGCAAAAAGTAACGCCTTTAGATCGCGTTGGTATTTATGTACCTGGTGGTTTGGCATCTTATCCGTCTTCTGTACTGATGAATGCTGTGCCTGCGCATGTGGCGGGTGTACCTGAAATTATTATGGTCGTACCTGCACCGAATGGTGAGTTGAATCCATTGGTATTAGCAGCTGCTTATTTGGCTGGCGTCAGCCGTGTCTTTACCATTGGTGGAGCGCAAGCAGTTGCAGCTTTAGCCTATGGTACAGAAACGATTCCAGCAGTAGATAAGATTACAGGACCAGGTAACCGTTTTGTCGCGGCTGCGAAACGTGCGGTATTCGGACAGGTCGGTATCGACATGATTGCAGGGCCATCTGAAATTTTAGTTTATGCCGAAGGCGTAAATAATGCACAATGGTTGGCAATGGATTTATTGTCCCAAGCTGAACACGATACTGTGGCGCAAGCAGTGTTTATCACACCGGATGAACAGCTGTTAAATGAAGTAGAACTGGCTATTGAAGCGCATTTACAAGCTTTACCTAAAGCGGAGATTGCGCGTACATCGATTGCCAATCGTGGCGCATTAGTGCTTGTGAAAGACCGCGCTGAAGCAGTTGAGCTGATTAATCAAGTTGCCCCTGAGCATTTAGAGCTTTGCTTAGATGAAGCACAGGAAATGGCTGAAGATATTCGCCATGCAGGCGCAATCTTTATGGGGCGTTATACGCCAGAAGCGATTGGCGACTATTGTGCAGGGCCAAACCACGTTTTGCCAACTTCAGGTACGGCACGCTTTTCTTCGCCGCTGGGTGTATATGATTTCCAAAAGCGTTCAAGTTTGATTATGTGCTCTGAGCAAGGTGTGAAAACTTTGGCGAAAACCGCAGATATCTTAGCGCAAGAAGAAAACTTAGATGCGCATGCGCGTTCGGCACGTTATCGTTATCAATAATATAAATTTAGATCCCTCATTTGTTCAGTAATGAATGTTCCTCTCCCTATGGGAGAGGTTAGGAGAGGGGAAAATATTTAATTCAGTTTGGGACATCATAAACCTCTCCCAAACCCTCTCCTAGCAGGAGAGGGCTTATATAAAAGTAAGTTGAGTGCATAAATGAGATAGACAATGTTTAACATTACTACAGAACAAATGCGTTTTTGGAGTCCTGAAGTACGCGAATTAGAACCGTATGTGCCAGGCGAACAACCGAAAATTCAAAATTTATTGAAGCTCAATACCAACGAAAACCCATATCCACCCTCACCAAAAGTGGTGGAGGCTGTTCAAGCAGTCTTGGCAAACTCAGCAGATGTACTGCGTTTATATCCAGATCCAGATGCTTCTGCGTTAAAGCAAGCGATTGCGAAACAACAAAATGTTGCGGTTGAAAATGTCTTTGTTGGCAATGGTTCAGATGAGGTCTTAGCGCATATTTTTAAAGCTTTTTTTGTGCAAGAGCTGCCTTTACTTTACCCTGATATTACCTATAGCTTCTATCCTGTTTATAGCCAATTCTTTGGGGTCAAAACCAAAATTTTACCACTCAATGATGACTTTGAAATTGTGGTGGATAACTATAAACAAGCCAATGGCGGCATTATTATCACCAATCCAAATGCACCAACCAGTATTGATATTGGTTTGGCAGCAATTGAGGAAGTACTTCAGGCCAACCCAAATTCAGTGGTGGTGATTGATGAAGCTTATGTAGACTTTGGTGCTGAATCGGCAGTCAGTTTGGTGGAAAAATATGAGAACTTGGTGGTGTGCCAAACCACGTCTAAGTCTCGCTCACTGGCGGGTTTACGGGTTGGTTTTGCGATTGCTCAACCGCATTTGATTGCGGCACTTGAAGCGGTGAAGAATAGTTTTAACTCTTATCCGATGGACCGTTTTGCGATAGCCGCTGCGGTTGCATCATTTGAAGATCAAGCTTATTTCGAAGCACAAAATCAAAAAGTGATTCAAAGCCGTGAACATTTGGTTGAACAATTGACCGCACTGGGCTTTAACGTTTTACCATCAAGTGCCAACTTTATCTTTGCATCATTGCCTAGCAAAGATGCGGGTGAATTAGCGGCTGAATTACGTGAACAAGGCATTATTGTGCGTTATTTCAATAAACCGCGTATTAACCAGTTTTTACGTATCACGGTTGGAACTGATGAACAAAATCAACGCTTAGTCGATACATTGAAAAATGATATTTTAAAATAAACTTTCAACAGTTGTGATCTTTGAAAAGTGAACGTTCATTAATATGAAGGTTCACTTTTTTATTTTGGAGGCTATTCATTGTCCGTTTGTACAAAGGTATTGAGTAAATTAAGCAGTGCTGAGACCTTGTCAAAGCATTCTTGGTATTCAGCCTCATACTCTGATGCAATAGTGATTCCACCGCCAGCCCAAAGCGAAACCTCATCTTGGAATTTTTGAATAGAACGAATCAGAATGTTCCAAGAACCCGTACCATCGAAATTAAAATAACCCATTGAGCCACAGTACGCTCCGCGTGGTGCACCTTCGAGTTCTTCAATAATCTGCATTGCTCGAATTTTAGGTGCACCTGTAATAGACCCGCCAGGTAGCGCAGAGAGCAGCACATGAAAGGGATGAACTTCTGCTTTCAGTGTTGCTTCGACTTCGCTGACCATATGATGGACTTGATTAAAGCTTTCAATATTAAACAGTTTAGGTGTTTTGACTGAGCCTGTTTCTGCATAAACACTCAAGTCATTACGCAGTAGATCAACAATCATTACATTTTCAGCTTGATCTTTTTCCGAAGCCATTAAGCGTTGTTTAGATTGTTCATCTAAGATGGGATCTGCAAAGCGCGGCATGGTGCCTTTAATCGGCTTGGTGATGATTTTACGATGAGCTTGAAAATCAATAAACAACTCGGGTGAACAACTTAAGAGTTCAAAATCATCGATACGGAGATAGCCTGAGTAAGGTGCATCGGTCAATTGCCAAAATGCTTCGACTGTACTTAGGAGTTGACCATGTGCCTTGGCAGTGAACTCTTGTGTCAGATTGATTTGATAGCAATCCCCAGCTTTGATGTATTCCTGTACTTGCTGAAAAGCTTGTTTGTATTCGGTTTCAGTCCAGCGTGCTTGGCAGATCGACTCAAGTTTGAGTGGATGGGTTAAGGCCGATGGCTGTAATAAATACGATTCAATTTTGCGATAAATGCGTTCGGCTTGTGAGTCGCTACTGCAAAATAGCCAGCCTGCATCAGTCCATTGTAGATAACTACTGTATAAACCTAAAAATAGGCTTGGCTGTGACTTAATTTGAACCGGAACGTGTTGCTGGGCGGCATAATCATAACTGACGAATCCAATGAGTCCGCCACTAAAAGATGCTTCTTTTTGTTCTGAGCTTGACTGAATATTACTGGGAATGTCTATTTCTTTGTCATCGTGGATGTAACAAAAATCCTGAGTGCGTTGAAAGAAAAAGTGCTGGTTTTTTTGAAAAACTTGGTAACGTTCAGGTAAAAAAGCAATGACAGGTGCATCGACATTTTGTAAATAGACTAACTGTGTGAGCTCATTCAATGCCTGTAGTATATGAGATACAGAGAGGGTTGAATCACAAATTATCTTTTTAAATGATTGGCTTAGAGTCATGCTAACGCAAATAGGATCAAAAAATTCAGGCTATTTTACCGCATTGTGCGTGTACGCATAGAGGAAATACCGTTTATCGGTAAGGTATGGATTGCGACCAACAGCAGTTGATCAAAAAATCACTCAGATATAACGTAGTTCAGGCAATAAAGTCACTCAAGGATAGGTGTTAATACTGCGACAAAATAAAAAAACAGTAACTAACACCGAGTGATCGATATCACAAAAATAAAGCTCTTAGGAGAGGAACACGATGAAAATTATTACTAAACTTGCTTTAGTTTCTTCAATGGCAATCAGTGCAAATGCGATGGCAATGCAAGCAATGGATGATGCTTCGCTCAGTGCCGCTACAGGTCAAGATGGTTTAAGCATCGGTATTGGTATTTCTAAAGTCGAAATTGGTAAAGTCTTTGTTCATGATAATGATGGTTTAGCTGTTGCAAATGGCGGTACTGCCACGGCTGGTGCTATCGTTATTCAAGGTAATGGGAAAGATAATGCTGATGGTACAGCGCATGTAAATAAAGTTAACGGTATTGTCATTGGTGCAAACTATGATAATGCTGGGGCATATTTACTTCCTTCTCGTAACTTAGCTGACTTGAAAATTGACACAGATGCAAACGGTGGTAATGCATTTATTAACATTGCAGCTCAAGTTTCAGGTCTAGATATTAATATTGGTCAAATTGGTGTCGTGGCTTCAGCTGATATGCCTGCAACTGGTGCAACATCTATCCGTCGTGGTGGTACAGGTACGGTGAATCCGATTTTAAGTGGTTTATCACTGAAAACAGGTCCAATGTCTGCAAACATCCAACTAGGTGCTGCACCGCAAGGCGCAATGATCCAATTAAGCGCGACTATGGTTGGTGGTTTAGAAATTAAAGATCTCGGTATCTTAGATAACTCAACTAAAACAGCAACGCGTGCTGCAGGCGAAATCTTTGTTGAAAGCATTAAAGTTGCAGATGCAAATTCTCTAGATTTAACACTGAATCAAAAAATTAGTGTGATTGGTGAAGAGGGTGCGAATAAGGGCTATATTCGTATGATTAGCACAAGTGGCGCGCACGACACTTATGTTAAAGGTGTACATTTGGGTAGCCGTAATGCTGCATCCATTGGTGATGTAGAGGTTCAAGGTATGCAAACTTACTTTAGCCCAGCTGCTGGTGTATACATGCCAGGTGCTGTGATTACCATTTCTGGTCATTAAAATTAGACTTCAAGAAAGCGCGTGAATTCACGCGCTTTTTTTCCAAAATATATTCATAAAAAATGCAAAAAAAGACTATTTTTTTTAGATAAAACACAGTATCTTCTTGAATGTATGGATATAGAGTATTAACTCTAAAAACAAAAAAATGGGCGGGATGCCTATATTATTAAAAAAAGTAAAAAGCTATGTTAGAGATCGCATTGGGCTCAGCAATGATGTATTACTTTGCCACCGAAGCCTTTGATATTAAGAAAAAACCAGCGGAAGCGGTTTACTATACTGAAGTTTTAGACTCTCGAAATGCATCTTTTACCAGAATGCATCATGAACCTGTCCTAATTAACCCTGCTGTAGAAGACCAATTTCGAGGCATTGTCCGTCAAGCTTATGACTATAGTTGCGGTTCAGCAGCACTGACCACCTTAATCAATGGCTATGTCGGTACTCAACTTACAGAACAACAAACCATGGATGGCTTGCTTCGCTATGGCGAATATGAGCGCATTATTGAGCGTCGTAGTTTTTCTTTATTGGACATGAAACGCTTTGTGACTGCACTTGGTTTAGAAAGTGGAGGCTACAAGGGGGAATTTGAAGATTTGGTCAAGCAAGGTCAACCTGCCATTGTTCCAATCTCCTATGCTGGTTTTAAACATTTTGTGGTGTATAAGGGCTATAAAGATGGACGGGTCTATGTTGCCGATCCTGCCTTAGGAAATATTAGTTTTGATGAACAACGTTTCAAGGATGTTTGGGAAAATAACACGTTGTTTTTAATTAATGTTCCGACTGAAATGCGTAAAAATATGTTGGCTTTACAGGAAGCCGATCTGCGACATGTAGATGATGCTACAGTCAATCGCTATGCACTCGTCGATATTCAATATCCGCAACACTATATGGAAAAAATAGCCGATCGTGCATCTACAATTCGCCTAGAGCGTAATAAAAATAAAGAGTCGGAATACTATGGACAGCCGACGTACAATTTTCTCAGGCTTTATTATAAAAACAAATAAAGTGTGAAAAAAATAAAACAAGAACAATGGTGTGGGTAAGGGACAATGATGAAGACATGGATGAATAAAACACTGCTCGCAGTGAGTGTGCAGATGATTCTTGGGGTGGCCTATGCTGCGGAAGAACCGAGCTTAGGAGGTTATGAAACAGTCGATGAAACTGTGACAGAACAAGCACAAGTTGGATCTGATCAACCTACTGTGCCTGCGCAACCAGAAAAGCCAGCATCTGTAAACACTGGAAGTGTTGAGCAAGCAGCGTCTTCTGCGTTGCAACAGCAAGAGGGTGATGCAACTAAAGAGACCAACTTAGAAGAAGTTTTTACCTCAAATGAACGTCAGTATTCATTAATTAAACAAGGTGAGATTTCATCTTATTACGACATCGATTATACCTATTACCGAGATACTCAACTTGATTTAGAGATGGCACAAGGTCAGCTCTATCAACTGCGGGTACAAGAAAATGCAACACACAGTCTAACCAATACTTTTACGGCACAATATGGTTTAAGAGATAACTTAACGTTAACGGCATCATTGCCTTTGGTTGCCAAAACGGACTTATTAAAAGATACCTCCACAGCGGGTCTTGGGGACATTTCCTTTGGTGCACGTTGGGAACCGTTTCCACTCAAAGCTGGTCGTTTGCCTTTGATTTTATTTGGTAACGTTTCCACCAAAACTGGCGATAGCCCTTATGAAATTAATGCCACTTCAGACTTAGCAACAGGCAAAGGATATTATTCAGCAGGTGTTGGGGCAAGTACGCGTAAATATATTGATCCCGTGGTGCTGTTTGCATCGGTCTCTGCGAACTATGGGTTTAAAGAATCGGGCTTAGATCAGCGCCGCGGTAGCCGTGTGATTGAAGAGTTTGAACCAGGGATTAGTGGTGGTTTTGCCTTCGGCTTTGCCTATTCCTTTAACTATGATGTCTCAATGACGATGTCATACCAACAAAGTTTCAATACTGGGGCTGAATTTACCTATAGCTCGGGGGAAAGCTACTCTCCAGCAGATCAAACCAGTTCAACTTTTGCGATTTCCTTAGGTGTACGCGTTTCACCTGAAACAATTGTGAATGGGACGGTTGGCCTTGGTTTAACAGAAGATGCACCTGATGTCTCATTAGGGTTGTCTTTCCCATTAGATATTCTTGGTTTTGGAAAAAAGCTTAAATAATAGGGGAGTCGTATGAAAAATATCCGACTTAGCCCTTTGGTGTCTGCCATATTATTAACGGGCTATTCTAGTGTTACCTTTGCTGCTTTAGGGCAAAACTTATCAGTTGATATTCGCTCTTTGGCTATGGGCAATGCAGTCACTGCTGATCCACCTGGAATCAGTGCCATTCACTTTAACCCAGCAGCACTGACCAAAATTGAAGGTTTGCAAACGGATGTGCAAGGTATTCTCGCTGATTTTAATATCGAACGGGAGTTTTCTGTTCCTGCAGGTTATAACGTATTTGGCTATTCAGATGACCCGATTGTTTGTAATGATGGGCCTGAAGTGGATGCCGATATCTGTACCGACTTTAAAGGGCCAGTCCGCGGTGATGTTGAATACCCGAGCTTATATGTACCTGGTTTGAAGAAAATGGTGGACTTGGGTAAAGGTATGCCTGTGGCTGCCCCGACTGCGGGTATAGCATATAACCCGCCAGGCTCTAAAATGACATTTGCAACTGCCATGTATGCGCCATTAATTGCAGGATTCGGTGCGGAAGATGGCAATCCCGGTAACTTTATGGGACAACAAGTTGCGCTAGAACGAATCACCTATTTATCACCGTCTATGGCCTACCAAATCAATGATCAACTTTCCATTGGTGGTTCAATTGGGATGTCTTATCAAGCTTTGGCATTAAAAAATGATCTACGTTTTCCCAATGAGTTGATTGGGATGCTGCGGATGATTGATGATGTCGTTTGTACCCCGTTCAAAGAAAACTCAGATGTGATTACCGATATTCTCTTGCTGGGAATGTGTAATGCAGAAGAGGGGATGAATCCTTTTGGGCGTTTTGGTCAGCTCGAACTGTCAGCAGAACAGTCTCTGAGCCCAAGCTATAACTTGGGTGTGCTGTGGGAGCCGACAGAAGATTTTAGTTTTGGTGTGGTCTACCAAAGTGCCGCCAAAATGCGGATGAAAGGTAAATATCACATAGACAATGCTAAAGCACCACAAGAACTCATTAAGGGGTTGATGTCCTCCCCAACAGGGCAGATTCTGGCTGCAGTTTTAGGTTTTCCAAGTTCTGTACCAGCCAGTGAGTCGGGTCTGGTATCAATGGATTTAGAATATCCAGCACATTTCCAAGCGGGGATTAAATATAAACTTTTACCCGATTTACAAGTCAATGTTGATGTGGGATGGACCGACTATAAAGCATGGGACAAATTTAAATTTGAATTTGACCGTCAAGTTTCGGCGCTCAAAATTGCAAAATTGCTTTCAGCCAATATCTCCGATAGTAGTTTGGCTTTGCCTCTGGCATTTGAGTCACCGTGGAACTACGGTATTGGGATTGAATATTCAGCAACAGATCGTTTAAAACTCCGTGCAGGCTATGAGCCACGCACCAGTGCGATCCCTGATGATAAGCGGAATACCATGGTACCAATTAACAATGCACGCTTGTTTGGTTTAGGTGTTGGTTATCGTTTTGACGCAGATACTGATTTAGATCTATCCATTGGTTTTTTGCAAAGCCGAGATAAAATTCCAGCAAATTCTAGTAGCTTAGCGAACCAAACTGGGGTAAATAATATTTTATTAAACCCGTATGCAGGTTTAAATGTAAAAACTGATACAACCATTACGATTTTAGGGTTGAACTATAGAACACGGTGGTAAGCACATTGAATACAATAAAAAGGATTTTATTGCCCTCATCACTATGCTTATTGGGTTGGATTTCGAATGCAAGTTTTGCGGGAGAGTTTTTTACGATTATTGGTCCAGATGGTAGACCGATGGTGGTACAACGCAAAGCCAGTGAGTCCCCAGAAAAGCAAGTGAAACAGGGCCGTAAGCAGGAAGAAAAGGAAACGCATGAAGTCTCTGAGGTCAGAGTAGCAGTACTAATGCCCGCTCAGGAATTTGCATCACAGCCGATACAGTCTGTAACCGAAATGAAGGCTCGTTTACCAGATACAAAGCCTGCGCCAAAAAAGAAAATTTCTGCTGAGAAGCAAGTCACTTCTTCTACAGTGATTCAGGTTGAGCGTCCATTAAGCAAAACTGAAACCAAGTTGCTGGTTCAACAAAAAGTGATTGAAACCACTCAGCAGATCCCGCAAGTCCCAGTGAGTAGTACTCAAACCATTAAGCCTGCATCAACGCCTCAAAGCATAACGCATACGGATTCGGTAAGTGCAGAGAAATCAACTGCATCCTCAAGCATGTTTAATCAAATGGATGGAACTGATTACGTTCGCAACGAATATTTAGAAGACCGTGAATTTAACTTAGAAGGCAAACGCCGTTTTTATACCATGCCTGAAGGGGTGATTGATCATAAAACTGGAACGACTCGCTTTCAGGTCATTGAGCGAGAAAAGGGAGTGAGTAAATCTGTCCTTAACGCTATGTTTAAACCAAAGCAAAAAGACAATTTAGCACCGATTGCCTTAGCATCGACTTATTACAGAATGTCACAACAAGACACCATCGCTAGCTTAGGACAAACCTGTTTTAAGGATAAAAAACTGAAAAAAGCAAAAAGCTTACAAGTCAATCACGATATTAATGTTTGGCCGAAACAGCCGATCAAAGAAAATTTTGAATTTGAAATCATCAAAGTGGACAGCAATATTCAAAATATTCAATTAAATTCGTATGCCTCTACACAAAATGATCCCACATTTTATTGGCCTTTTGCTGTGTTCTTAGACCAGAATGCCTGTGTGCTTGAAGGGGCAGGAGGGTTTAAAAACGATGAAAACTCACCCTCTATGCTGTCGCATGAAATGATCGCAGGTATTTTACATGTACCTGAGCAAAGTCATTATTTATTGTTAACACCACTCTCTTCCGCTGTAGATGTCGAACATAAAGTTCTAACCAATCACGGTCAGCTAAAATTAATCGCAATTCGCTAAAAATAAATAGAGTATGAAAATGAAAAAACAAATTTTATGGCCATTTACCTTGTCGACATTGGTTGTTGCATTAGTTGGTTGTGGTGGAGAAAGTGCCAATGTGAATCCAGAGCCGAATCAAGTGAATTCTGTCAACGGAAGCTGTTTACTGAAAGATAAAAACTGTGTTGAGTTTGCCTTGGATTATCCAGTTGATGGGATTAATTTTGTCTGTAGTAGCGACCCCGATAATACGTATATGACTCTGATGGAGCCGAAAACCAATGCGGCAACAGGCCGCTGCTCTGAAGGGGACAAAATTCACTTCTTGTTGACTGGAAGTTCGGATAAACAAGTCGAACTCGGTACAGTTCCTTTGTCTGAAATTGGCAATGTGAGTACGGTTTCAGCTTCACTGCCACGCCTTAGTATTTTAGATATGGCAAAAGCGCTCAATGGTGGAACGGCTGCAACCAGTTTGAGTCCAAACGATAAGACCGTAAAAATTGCGATGGCTTTGGCGAAAATTTTTCAAGCTTTAGGTTTAGAGCGTGGTGCTGGGGTGGTTGGGGATGTACAACCCTTTGGTATTTTAGCCTCTAAAAAAGCAGACTTATCACTCCTCTTGGCATCAATTAGTGCTGAAGATTACACCTCAGGAGCATATGTAGATAAAATCCGGCCATGGATTGATGTCAGTCAAGTCAGCAATGAGGATGCTTTTAAAGTGGTCCAAACATTGGTGCTCATGAATAACTCTGCCACCTATCAAGCGGACTTCCCGATTTTTGCAAATGCTCTATCGGACAAGACAGGGATTGGTTTACCGCAAGGCTTATATGGTTGTAATGCTACAGACTGTAAGACTAGTCCTGCTAATCTTCGTCATTTAATTGGAAGCTTTATTATTCTAACGGATCGACAAGGTTATACCTTTGGTTCAGGTGTACAGTGGCGCGGACCATTAAAAGAACAATTAGGCAGTGATTTGGCAACCAGTGTGACGGTCGATTTACTGAAAAATATTGAACCTGCCAAAATGAATGCTTTAGCACAAACGTCTTGGATTAACCCCTTAACTAAAAGTATTCAGCAACCATTTAAGTTTAATCTGACAGATCCAAATTCGGATGATTTCACCATTACCCAAGGCAAGCTGTTTAATGACTATCTAATTGCAGGGACGGAAAAATTTTATAAGCAATTAACCAAGGATCCAAATGCTAGCCCATCATCCTATGGTTTATGGCAGCAAAATTATGGCACAGATACCTTCAAAGGTTCATTTGATGCCTTTAAAATTTTTCCAATTGGCTATTTAGATAATGATGTATTTAAGTCTAAGAGTAATGTAGCGTCTGGGCAGAAGTATATTTTCCCACTGTATGCCAACTTAATTTTTAAGGGAAAAAACTCTAGTGATAGCGTGGCTTTAGGCATTGCAATTGATGAGTCGGGAGATATTCGTACTGATATGCAGTCCGCTAATAATAAAACGACGGCATGTACACCGCTACTAACACCGGGTGAAACCTTAACGACAGATAACAATCAAGTACAGTACCGAATTGGGACACTGGGTGCGACAGATACTTCAAATAAAGCGGTAACCTTCCGTATCCTCTTGGCAAATCCTATCTTTGATAAAATTGATGGTGCAGTTATTGGCGCAAATACCAATATTGTGAGTGATGTGAATAGTGAAGGAAAACAGACCTCTACAGTGATTGGTGGGGCACGCGTTAATCTCGGTAATTTATTGTCTGCCAATGTTAATGAAAGTGCTTATATTTCCCTCAGTGATTTTTCTGGTGCAGGGGTAAAGTGGACCAATATCTATAAGGCGTATTTGAGTAACTATTATGAAAAAAATGGCATTGCCAATCAAGTAGCCGCAGACTTCCGTGAAGGCGAAGTTTCAATTGAAATTGCTGATTGCTATAAAGTGTTAGCAAAATAATATCGTTGTAAACACAAAAAAAGCCCATCATCGATGGGCTTTTTTTGATATTAGGCAACATTAACCTGTATGGTCTAAGCGTGTACCTAGGGTTTCGAGATGAAGATTAAATTGATTACTTTTACGGTCGGCAAAATAGTGACGTAAGGTATGTTCGACACTAGGGAAAGCCAGTTCTGACCAAGGAATTTCATCTTCTTCAAATAAACGACATTCAATGCTTTCTTCGCCAGCACCGAATTTTCCATCCACTAAGTTCGCTTTAAAGAGCACATAAATTTGACCAATACGCGGAATATTGTACATGCAATATAGCTGTTCAATTTCAACTTCCGCTTCAGCTTCTTCACGGGTTTCTCGTGCAGCACCTTGTTCCATGGTTTCAAACAACTCCATGTAACCTGCTGGTAAAGTCCATAGCCCATAACGCGGTTCAATAGCGCGGCGGCATAACAATACTTTATTTTCCCAAAGTGCGAGTGCGCCACAAATCACTTTAGGGTTCACATAATGAATAGAACTACAAGAGGTGCAAACACGACGCAATTGATGGTCGCCAAGAGGGATTTGTTCTGTTGTTTTTTGTCCGCAATTGCTGCAAAAGTCCATATTCATCATCAATGATAAAGTTCAGACTCAGCATAACTTAAAAATTAAATTTTGGCATCATTTCTCTTTTTTCAGTATCAAATTCAGCTATGATGAAAAAAAGAATGATGGGGACGACGTTCAATGGATGAACATTCATTAACACGCATACTGCAGCAACAGTTACGGTTTTCAAGCAAAATTAAATCGGCAGATGCAGCTGTGTTAATCGCGATCACCAATGAAGACGATCCCAAAGTTTTACTGACCCGCCGCTCTGTTTACCTATCTAATCATGCTGGTGAAGTGTCTTTTCCTGGCGGAAAAAGAGATCCGCAAGATACCAGTAATATCGTGGTTGCCTTACGTGAAGCCTATGAAGAGACCGCGCTGAATCCTTTTGATGTGCAGCTACTCGGTGATTTGCCGATGCAAAAGGCCCGTAATGGTATGCTGGTCAAACCTGTGGTCGGGCTGATTCCGCCTGAAGTTGAACTAGTTGCCCAGCCGACAGAAATTGATCGTATTTTCTTTGCATCACTTAAACAGCTGATGGAAGGGCCTGCGGTGCCTTATGAAGTTCGTTTTGCCCATCAATCTCTCTATTTTCCCAGTATGCGGGTGGAAAATGAAATTGTTTGGGGGCTGACAGCACGGATGCTTGTTACATTATTTCAATATGGTTTGGGTTACCATAAAGAGTGGCCATTTTTAGTCAATTCACCGACATTTCGGTTGTCCAAGTAAGTTTAATATTTTAAGGAAGAGATATGCTGTACAAATTTAAAGGTCATGCCCCACAAGCGATGCATCAACCATGGAATGGCTGGGTTGCGGAAAATGCCACAGTTATCGGTCAAGTCGAATTGGGGCAACAGGTTAGTATTTGGTTTGGAGCAGTCGTACGTGCAGACAATTGCAAAATTCGTTTAGGTGACTTTACCAATATTCAGGAAAATGCGGTTTTACATACCGATGCTGGGATTGAAATGAATATTGGCAATTATGTCACGATTGGGCATCAAGCTATGTTGCATGGTTGCACCGTGGGGGATAACAGTCTGATTGGGATTAATGCCGTAGTTTTAAACAATGCCATGATTGGTAAAAATTGTATTATTGGCGCAAATGCACTGATTCCGGAAGGTAAAGTCATTCCAGATAATTCTCTGGTTATGGGCTCACCGGGTAAAGTCGTCAAAACTTTGGATGAAACGGCTGAAGCTCGTTTGAAAATGAGTGCACTGCATTATGCAGAACACTTTAAACAATTTATCGATTTAGAGCCGGCACAGTTATAAGCTTACTTTTTCCCATTCAGCCTAGATTTTTCTAGGCTTTTTTAGCTCTATTCCGAGAACATCTCGCCTAGTGCTTTTGAGTGGAGTATCATAGCCACGTTTTTATAGATTAAATCATTAAGGTTGTGCATGAAAGTGCTGGCATTGGAATCTGCAAATGAGCAGTGTTCCGTCTCTATTGTAGATGAAAATCAAGAACTTTTTTTCCAATTGGATACGCGCGCAAAAGCACAAACGCAAACGATTCTGCCAATGATTGAACAAGGGTTTTTACAGTTGGATATAAAGACAGAAGATTTGTCTTGTATCGCTTTTAGCCGTGGCCCAGGTTCTTTTAGCGGCGTTCGTATTAATGCCGCCGTGACTCAAGCTTTGGCATGGTCGAATGATTTGCCTGTGGTTCCTGTTTCAACTTTACAAGCGCTCGCACAAGCTGCACATCGTGTGCACGGTCTAACCACAGTCACCGCAGTTTTAGACGCTCGCATGAGTGAAGTCTATATTGCAAGTTTTCAATTAGATACGGACGGCATCATGCAAGCCGTCGATGAAGAACAGCTTCTAAGCTATGCCGCGGCTACTGAATGTACACCGTTTACTTTAGTTGGTTCAGGCGCAACCTTAATTGATCCATCACAAATACAATACAAAGATTTAAGTGCAACTGCGCAAGATATTGCCACAATTGCGCGCAAGAATGCACAGCAACAACACTGGGTGAGTGCTGAACTTGCACTTCCAGTCTATTTACGTGATAACGCTTGGAAAAAAATCCCGGAACAGGGCAAAGCATAATTAGGGTTTTTTTATGGATCTTTTACTGCTGCTCAAAGCGGCAATTATGGGTATTGTTGAAGGTATTACTGAATTCTTACCCATTTCGAGTACTGGACATTTAATTTTAGCTTCAGAACTTATGAATTTTTGGACCAAAGAAAAAAGTGATGTCTTTGTGATCGCCATTCAAATGGGGGCAATTGCAGCCGTCATTTATGAATATTGGGCACGTTTGTGGGGGGCAGCAACGGGGATTTTTAGTGGTGAACCCCAAGGTCGCCGTCTCGGGATTGGGCTAATTTTAGCATCGATTCCTATTGTGCTGATTGGTTTGACATTTGGTCAAACGGTGAAAGAGCTTTTATTTAATGATATTGCCATTGCCATTGGTTTGATTGTGGGTGGCTTGATTATTATTTGGATTGAAAAGCATCCACCACAAGAGCGCGTGCATGAAGTTGAAGACCTGAGTATCAAAGATGCGATTTGGATTGGTCTGATTCAAGTGCTGTCTTTAATTCCAGGGACATCACGTTCAGGGGCAACCATTATTGGTGCGATGTTTTTAGGTGTATCGCGCAAAGCAGCCACTGAGTTTTCATTCTTCTTGGGTATTCCAGTAATTATTGGTGCGGGTCTTTTAGATTTATACCAAAGCGCACATGTGTTTGACGGACAACAAGATTGGATCGTATTGGCAACAGGCATTATTGTTTCTTTTATCTCGGCTTTACTGTTGATTCGTGCTTTAGTCGCTTATGTGGCGAAGCGTGATTTCATGATTTTTGCATGGTATCGCATCGCTTCAGGCTTAGTGATTCTACTGTTTGCCTTTACGGGTTGGAAGTTATGGTAGGCCCAATGCGCTTATATGTGGAACAAGAGCATTTAGAAAAAGCACAGCACTATGTTGCTGTGCTTTTTTCTCGTGGTGTCGAGGTCAGCATCGAAGTCGCCGAAAAGTTAAATGCACGTTTCTTCCGTTTTCATCCTGAACTGGGTCTGTGTACCGATGCCGATGGGCTTTGGCTTTGTGCCAATGGCATGAAAATGCAGCCGGATTGGAAAGCTGAAGTTCCACGTTTAAAGCGTGCGTCGTTAAAGTCTGAAATGATTGCTCGTGCTTGCCACTTGACTGAAAAACCTAAGCTTATTGATGCAACGGCAGGGCTTGGGCATGATTCACTGCTCATGGCACATTTGGGCGCCAGTGTCACTTTGGTAGAACGCCATCCCATTTTATTCACCTTGTTAGAGTCAAGTAAGGAACAGGCTTTGCAAGATGCATTTTTAAACCCTGTGGTGACTCGAATTCACTTGGTTTTTTCAGATTCCGCACAGTATCTGCAGCAACAAGCAGAGCAGGGCAATACGGTCGATGTGGTTTATCTAGATCCGATGTTTCCGCAACGGGATCAAAATCAGCAAGCGGTGAAAAAACAGGCACAAGTGAAAAAGCAAATGCAACTTTTACATATGTTATTGCCTGAAGATGGTGAGATGGATTTGGGCGATAATCTGCTTGGCTTAGCGCAAAAAGTAGCAAAACGGGTGGTGGTCAAACGTCCTCGCTTGGCCGTATTTTTGGCAAATCAAGAAACTACTCATCAGTGGCTGGGGGATGCATGCCGTTTTGATGCCTATTTTCAGCATGAACGCTTAGACTGAAGTGGAAGACTGCTTCAAAAGTATGCAAAGATTTGTTATATAGTTAAAAACATCATTGATAAAATGCTGATCAAGCATAAACTTAGTGTGTCCCTACGCAAGTCACAATTTAATTAGAATCTTATGATCGACTTCAAACCCTCCATCAACTTTTGGCATGATTTTAAAAGCAACCAAACTGCGGGGATGTGGTTGTTTCTAGGTTCACGACGTTCTTTGCAAATTGTCCATCCTTCGATTATGCAGCTCATTTTTTGGGGGATTTTAGGTGGCTCAGCCAATACTTTATTTAGCTGGTTGAGCGCAGGAGAGATTGGTGACTTTAACCCACAAGGTTTGGTTAGTTACGCACTTTGGCCTTTTATTGCCCTGATTGTCGGGATTTTTCTGTCTCAACGGGTGAATAATCCGCGTTTGATGTTGGTACCAGCACTGCTCTGGTTGGTGTTGGATACGCATATCGCGTTATTACAAAGTTTTATCCAATATTTAGGCATGATTGATGTCCTGCCGTATTTCTTCTACGACTACCTGCCGAATGTGTTCATGGTGCTGTTTGTTTGGCAGAGTTTGGCTGTGGTGTGGGTGTTTTCGCGTGAGCTGAAATGGCCTTGGTGGGAGCGTGCCCTGATTGTCTTGGCCACGCTGTTTACCCTTGTGGTTTGGCAAATGTCAGTGACCAGTCAGCCGATTTGGAAAGTAGAAGAAACACCACCAACCTTTGCAGAAGATGCTTTCTATGCACAAAGTCGCTTACTCAATAAAGCACTTGAGTCTGTGCAATATGGCGAATTTGCCCAGTCACATTGGTATTTCCTTGGTGTGGCGGGAGCGAGTTATCAAGATGTATTCCGTTCGGAAGTCGAGCGAATAAAAGAACAGTTCGATACGCGTTTTGGTACGTTGGGCCGTTCGATGATGTTGGTAAATAACCCTGCTACACGAACAGAAATTCCGATTGCCTCTAAACACAGTATTGAAATGGCACTGCGCCGTATGGGACAGCAGATGAACCGTGAAAGTGATGTGTTATTTTTATATATGACTTCGCATGGTTTACCGAACCAGTTCGAAATGGAAAATGCACCTTTAGACTTAACTCAGGTCGACCCGAAATGGTTACGCGAAACCTTAGATGCATCGGGCATTCGCTGGCGTGTGATTGTTATTTCATCGTGTTTCTCTGGGAGTTTTGTGCCTGCACTGCAAAATGACAATACCTTGATCATTACTGCTTCAGCGGCAGACCGTCAGTCTTTTGGTTGTACTAATGAAGCCGATTATACTTATTTTGGTCGGGCGTTTTTCGATCAAGCAATGCGTGAACAAAACAGTATAGAAACTGCTTTTAGCCAAGCACAAAAGACTGTGAGCCAATGGGAAACAGCACAAGGCTTTGAACCGTCTGAACCACAGTGGTCGATGGGTAAAAATATGGAGCTGATGCTTCCTCAACTTGAACAGCGCTTGTTTCCACCTAAAGCTGCTACAACCCCTTAATTTGGATCTAAAAAGGAACCCTGATGGAATTAGTACAATCTAACCGTAGTTTTGATGGTGAACAGCGTATATACCGATTTAATTCCATCAGCCTTCAAGGCGAGAGCAGGTTTGGTATTTATTTACCCGCTCAAGCGTTAGCAGGGCAAGCGTGTCCAACATTATTTTATTTGGCAGGTTTAACCTGTACCGAAGATACCTTTGCCATTAAAGCGCACGCACAGCGTTTAGCAGCACAGCTAGGTCTGATTTTGGTAACGCCTGATACTTCACCCCGTGGTGAACAGGTTGCGCAAGGTGATCATTGGGATATTGGGCAAGGGGCAGGTTTTTATATTAATGCCACCCAAGCGCCGTGGGCTGAGCATTTCCAGATGGAGAGTTATGTTGCTGAAGAGTTGTATGATTTGGTGACTCAGCAATTTGCTGTACAAGCAGAGCGTATTGGTATTTTCGGGCACAGCATGGGCGGTCATGGCGCTTTAACCTTGGCCTTGAAATATCCTGAAAAATTCAAGTCGGTGTCTGCTTTTGCCCCGATTTGTGCACCAAGCCAGTGTCCTTGGGGTGAAAAAGCGTTTTCAAACTATTTAGGTTCAGATCAAGCTGAGTGGCTGAAACATGATGCAAGCGCTTTGGTCCAAACAAAAACAGCTCATTTTGCCGATATTTTAATTGATCAGGGTTTGAGTGATCAATTTTATAGTCAGCTCAATCCTGCATTATTTCAGCAAGCCTGTCAGGCAGCGGGCCAGCCACTGACCCTTCGCGAACATGCAGGCTATGACCATGGTTATTACTTTATTCAAAGTTTTATTGATGACCATTTACAGTTTCATGCTGTACAGCTCGAATCTTAAATCTTGATTTGTCATATTTATTCTTAATTTTTGAGTAGAAATCATCCAGCACTGGCATTAACATGGTTGGGTGATTGATTTTTTGTTCTTAAAAAATAAAACAGTAAAATAATAGATAGGGTATACATGCAAAATTCAGAGGCATCTTTGCCACCTGTAGAGGCTTCTTTTGAAGCAAGCTGGCCACCTCCACCAGCCGTTCCCACGGATGAGCCAAACGCCTATTTGGGGCAGACCTTTCGTTTCCAGTTCCGTGGTAATGCCCGAGAGTACTTTGGCATTTGGATTGTGAATATCCTGTTGACCATTGTGACGCTGACTTTATATGCCCCTTGGGCGAAGGTACGCCGCTTACGCTATTTTTATGCTAACACCGTATTTTATGGTCGAAAATTTGATTTTACAGGGATGCCAACACGGATTTTAATCGGTCGGATTATTGCCTTGGGGATATATTTTGGTGCCTCAGCCTTAGCACAAGTGTCTTGGCAAGCTTCGTTAATCGGTTTTCTCATCATATTTCTACTTGTGCCGTGGTTGGTGCGTTCAACCATTCGCTTCCGAGCGCGGAATAGTAAGTTTGGCAATAGCCGCTTTCATTTTACGGGCAGCACTAAAGAAGCTTATATCTTGGCTTTGAAAGGCATTTTGATTTTTATTTTCACTTTTGGTGTCTTTTTTCCAGTTTTGCTTTGGTATTTCAAAAAATACAGTTTTGATAATTTACAACTTGGTCAACTGCGTTTTGAGCTCAATGCTGAGTGGGCCGACTATATGCGTGCCATGTATATCCCAGTGTTCTTATTTATGGGAGTACTCTTTGCCTTAGTGCTCTTTGTAGCCTTTAACTTCAATGTTGAAAGTAGTTCTGCTGCGCAGGTTAGTGTGATCTTTGTCGCCATTTATATGATCACGGCATTTATGATTTGGCCGTGGATGATGGCGCGTATTTTTATTACCACATGGAATAAGGCGACTTTAGGGCGGAGTTCTTTCCAGACGGATTGTGGCCAGTTGCATTATGCATGGATCGTGATGACCAACTGGATTTTAAAAATTCTCTCGCTTGGTTTGTTGTCGGCATGGGCCGCAGTACGTTTGTATCAGTATCAAATTGAGTCACTGACTTTAACCTTAAAGAATGATCCAGATCGGATGTATAACTTGGCTCAAGATGATCCGAATGCGATTGTGGAAGAGCTGAGTGATATTTTTGACATCGATATTTCACTGTAACGAGGCTTAAATGCAGGCACAAGACATCACTTTTTACGATGGGCACATTTCAAAACCGTATCCCGCGACGATTGCCCCAATTGACCACGAAACGGTTTTGATTTGTTATAACCAGCAGCGTCGTCGTTATGCTTATGCTGATATGCAGCTGATTGGGGCATTGGGGCAGATTCGACCTGTGGTTGAGCTGAAAGATGATGCACGGATTGAATTTCCGCATATGCTGCCTGAGTGGTTTGAACTCGACAAAAAGCGTGTGCAACATTCCATCTGGAAGTTGGAGCGCTCACCCAGTCTTATTTTATTTAGTCTGGTCTTTGTTGCCGCTTTTATTTTTGCATTTTTGAAATGGGGGATTCCGGGTGCAGCGAATTATGTTGCGATGCAATTGCCTGCGAATACCATCTCTAAACTTGGTGATGAAGCGCAAGAACAAGTGTTCGACCTAACTGAACCTTCAACCCTACCGCTGGCGCGACAAAAGCAAATTATACAAAGCTATCAAGATGTGGTGGCCAATGGTCAGCCTGCGAAAGTCTTGTTTCGTGCAGGTGGACAAATTGGAACGAATGCTTTAGCGCTGCCAAACAACACCATTATTCTGACCGATGAACTGGTTAATTTAGCCAAAGATGATCATGAAATTATTGGCGTTCTAGCACATGAGCAAGGGCACTTGGTCGAGCGACATAGCTTACAGCAAGCCTTATCCAGTTTAGGTTTTAGTGTGCTATTGATTGCGGTGACGGGGGACAGTTCGGCCTTATTTACAACTTTGCCCGTGGCTTTGGTTGGTGCCAGTTATTCACGCAATTTTGAAAGTGATGCAGACTTGTATGCCATGCAAGTGCTGGATAAAAACCATATCTCCAGCTTACATTTGGCAAACTTTTTAGCGCGTATGGAAGATGATGCACGTGCCGGAGAGGAAGAAAAGCAGCCGCAAGGGAAGTCCGAAGAAGAGGAGGATGGTGGCATTGGTTCATTTTTCCAAAGTCACCCTGCGACTCAAGAGCGTATTGCGGCTATTCGCCAATTTAACAAACAGCAACGGTTATCAAACTAATTCATTCAGCCGCTGACTTAAACTTGTGTCCATGTTGCCGTGAGTGGCGTTTGTCCCATACGGATCAGGTGGTCTAAGACTACGTGCTCTAAGTGACTCAGTTTCTCTTCACTCGCCTCAATGCTGACATGTAAATGTTCGGCTTGAGGGCCTAACTGTACGCGGGCTTCAGGCATGATAATGGTAAAACTACTGGGTTTTTGTTCGATTTCAAACTTATGTTTCCAGTGATTTACCAGTCGTTTTGCAATTCGAGCCGCATCTGTCGTGACAATATCCGCAGTACTTTTCATATTTACCTCGTCGATTGATCACTTACCATAACAGTTTCAAGCCAAATGAAAAGTTGAATGTTGCAACGCTACGTTGCAAATTTAGAAAGCTTAGCGCTTTCTTTTTTCACAAGTCCCAGTTCAAAAGCTGAATTTGCTATAATGCTTTTATTCCCTTTTGTATAAGCCAGGTACACGCATGTCCAAGCCTTATTTAATTGCACCATCTATTCTCTCTGCTGACTTTGCCCGTTTAGGTGAAGACGTTGAACATGTACTTGCAGCAGGTGCAGACGTGGTTCACTTTGATGTGATGGATAACCACTATGTGCCAAACCTGACTTTTGGTGCGGGTATTTGTAAGGCACTTAAGAACTACGGCATGAAAGCCCCAATTGATGTGCATTTGATGGTAAAACCTGTCGATCGCATGATTGGTGACTTCTTAGAAGCAGGCGCGGACATTATTACTTTTCATCCAGAAGCCTCTGACCATATCGACCGTTCTTTACAGTTGATTAAATCAGGCGGTGCAAAAGCGGGTTTGGTCTTTAACCCAGCAACGCCGTTACATTATTTAGATTATGTGCTTGATAAAGTCGATCAAATTTTGTTGATGAGTGTGAACCCTGGTTTCGGCGGTCAAAAGTTTATTCCGATGACTTTAGACAAACTACGTGAAGCACGCAAAATTATTGATGCTTCAGGGCGTGATATTCGTTTAGAAGTGGATGGTGGTGTGTCACCTGCAAATATTCGCGAGATTGCAGAAGCGGGTGCAGATATGTTTGTTGCTGGTTCAGCTATTTTTGGAAAACCAGATTATAAAGCTGTGATTGATGATATGCGTGCAGAGCTTGCAAAAGTGGGTGCGGTAAAGGTTTAAGCTCATAGGTATAAATGCTATACAGGTTGTGGATAACTTTATGGATAAACTGGTGGATATCTATGTTGATAACGATATGGATAACTTGATTAATATTCAAACGTTTACACAGCAATGGTTTAGTATTTAGACGTTAAATGTATAAAAAGGACTCATTTGAGTCCTTTTTTATGCTGTGAAAGCCTGATTGTTACTGATGCTTTATTCATCTTTACTTAAAAATGGCCCTGTTTAAAAAATAACTTTATTGTTTAAGTCTGCGTAGGCGCTAAACTGTCGCAGTAATTGAATTTAAATTTATAAACTTGTGTATAAGCCATTCTTTGCTTATCCTGTTGATTGGGATCAGCAACAAAAGGTCAGGCATTTACATGCAAAGAGCGTTTTGTTGCGTTGAGATATCATTCTTCACTGACTAAATAGGATTGATTGTGCGTTCATTGCTCAAGACACATTCTTGGTTTGTCTTACTCATTACTTTGGTAATGGGGTGGAGTGGTATTGCCCAAGCTTCGGCAGCGCCGATGCATCAAATGATGCAACTAAGTACGCAGACTGCAACCAGTGAGCAAAGTTCAGCGCATGCAACAGGCAGGCAAAGCATGCCCGACTGTCATCAAACGAAATCATTGAGTCCAGTCTCTGGACATCAAATGCATATGGCTCAGACCGACATAACAGCGAAGAGCAACTGTCATGCTTCGGATATGCTGCAAAATAAGCAAGTTCAGTGTCAGGAGTGTGCACAGTATCACTGCCAAACAACGCTGACACTTTTAGAGGCTGAACTGCTTGCAGTGGTTCAGCTTGAAGCTGCTTTAGCACAATCATCCCCCCATTTTCGCTATCAAGCTCAACATTTAGTGGGCTATTGGCAAGAAATTCTACGTCCTCCCAAAGCCTAATCCTGATTTTTAAAACTTTATTTTTAAAATTATTAGGATTTAGTCATGTCTATTCAATTTAAACAAAGCCTCATCCTTGGGGTGTGTCTGATGTCATCTTCTTGGAGCTTTGCCGCAGTCAAAGAATACCAATTGGTGATTGATGAAAGTCCCGTCAATTTAACCGGTAAGTCGCTCAAGCGGATTAGTGTCAACGGACAGTTTCCAGCTCCCTTGCTTGAATTTGAGGAGGGCGATGATGCGGTCATTCGGGTTAAAAATAACCTCAAAAAACAGGATTCATCGATCCACTGGCATGGTTTGCTTTTACCTGGGCTGATGGATGGTGTACCAGGTTTTAACGGGTTTAATGGTATTCAGCCGAAGAGCGAATTTGTCTATAAGTTCAAAGTGCGCCAAAGTGGCACCTATTGGTACCATGCGCATTCTAAAGGACAGGAACAAGATGGGCTGTATGGCGCATTGGTTATTTATCCCAAAGACAAAAAGCCTTTAGCTCAGCATGAAAAAGCAGAGCGTGACTATGTGGTGATGCTGTCGGACTTCCATGAGCAGAGTAGTGAACAAATTCAGAAGAATTTGAAGATTTCTGCCGAATATTATCAAAATCAGCGTGAAACCGTTGCTGACGTGTGGAAACAAGTACAGCGTGAGGGCTTAAAAGCCGCGTGGCAAGACCGTTCCATGTGGAACCAAATGCGCATGCTAAAAACGGATCTGTCGGATGTTACGGGTTATACCTTCCTCATTAATGGTAAAACGCCTGAGCAGAACTGGATAGGTATGTTTAAGCCGAACGAGAAGGTTCGGTTGCGTTTTATCAATGCCTCAGCCATGTCTTTTTTTGATATCCGTATTCCTCACTTAAAAATGACGGTAGTCAGTGCAGATGGTCAGCCTGTTAAACCCGTTCCTGTGGATGAGTTCAGGATTGGAACTGCTGAAACTTATGATGTGATTGTGGAACCGAAAGCAGGGCATTATCAAATTGAAGCAGAGTCGATTGACCGTTCAGGCTACGCCATTGGAACTTTACACAATGAGTTGACTCCAATGGCACAGAGTATACATATGCCTGAGCCACGTCCACGCTCATTGTTGACCATGGAAGATATGGGGCACGGCTCAGAACATTCAGGTGTGGATCATTCACAGATGAACCATGAAACAATGCCTGAAATGGATCACTCAAAGATGAGTCATGAAGCGATGCCTGAAATGGATCATTCGAAGATGAATCATGCGGCGATGGCTGGTATGGATCATTCAAAGATGAATCATGAGACCATGTCTGAGATGGATCATACACAGATGGGTCATGCGCAACAGAATACGACAGCAAGTTCGGTACAGGAAGCTGTTACACCAGTGTATGGGTGGGCGAATGCCTCTACGCCTAAAGGTGATAAGGCATTGCAATATAGCGATCTGAAATCTTTAGAGCCTCAAAAAGATACCCGTGAAGCGACGAGCGAGTTAGTGATTCGTTTGGGTGGAACTATGGAACGCTATTTGTGGACCATCAATGGGAAAAAATTTAGCGACGCTGAACCGTTGAAAGTGAAGTACGGCGAGCGTATTCGGATCAAATTTGTCAATGACAGCATGATGGCGCATCCGATGCATTTGCACGGTATGTTTATGCAACTGGAAAATGGACAAGCTGCCGTTGATATGCCGAATAAGCACACTTTGATTGTGCCACCGGGCAAAACAGTGACCGCTTTACTGACCGCAGATGAGTTAGGCGAATGGGCCATTCACTGTCATCTGCTTTACCACATGAGCTCAGGCATGATGAATAAACTGATTGTGGCCAATGTGAGTGATAGTCAAGTGTCAACCACCCCAATTCAAGAGCAAAAAACAGCAGCTCAAGCTGAACCAAAAGGAGATGAACATGCGCATCACTAATCTTTTTTCAGGTTTTACTTTAGCTCTTAGTGTCTTATTGAGTTCGTTAGCCATGGCTGCCGAATCTCATGCACAGCATGAAAAACAAAAAGCCAAATCTACAAGCCAAGATCAGTCCAAAGAAATGGCACATGAGCATCATCAGTATAGTGCCGATGAACATGCTCAGATGCAGAAACAGAAAAATGCGGTTGGTCTGCCTTCATCGGAGAAGCAAGCTCAGACTCAACCAAGCAAGCAGTCGAAGGTTCAGAAAGGAGATCATCATGCGCACCATTAATCTTTTTTCAAAAAGCATATTGAGCAGTTCTTTCGTGTTGATGAGTGCTACGGTTATGGCGCATGAAGGGCATCATATGCCTGCTGAAGCAAATGCAAATATGTCCATGACAACTGAGTCCGTGATGTCACAACATACACAGCATCAGGCGATGACTACTCCAACTCAAGCTGTTCCACAGTCTAGCGCACACCATGTGCAACAGATGAATCATGATTCAACAGCACATACGCATGATCACCGCAAAGAGCACGGTGCGCAAATTTATGCGGTCACTACTGTCGATAACAAATGGTTACTGAATGAAGATGGCGATGGAGGTTTAAAGTCTGAGTTTGAAACCCGTATCGGGACAGATGAAAATAAGTTGTTTATCAAAGTACATGCAGATAAGCAGGAATCGCATAAGGCTGAGTATGATACCAAAGTGCTATATAGCCGTATGATTTCAGACTTTTGGGATGTACAGGCGGGTGCACGTTACCGAGCTGAAAAAGTGGAGCGTGAACAGCAGGGATGGGATACGGAAGAAAAAGTGGATGGGGTGCTTGGCTTACATGGTTTAGCGCCGTATTTCTTTGAAACCGATGCCTACATATATGCTGGTGCAGACAACTATACTGCGTTTAGTTTAGAAACCGAGCGGGACTTGTTACTGACCCAAAAGCTAATTTTTAAACCTTATTTAGATATGAATATTATTTTCAGTGATGACTCTAAATATGCCAAAAAATCAGGCCTTAGTAATGCAGCTGTCGGTCTTGAGACGCGTTATGAAATCAGCAAAAAAGTCATGCCTTATGTGGACATTGCCTATGAATATAGCAAAGGCAATGAAGCGACGGCTTGGCAGGCTGAAAGTGACGAAGAGAAAGGTTGGCAGTATGGAATGGGTATTCGCTTTAAGTTTTAAGTCGGACGTTTAGGTTTAAAGTGAATATCTAAGATTGCACTAAGGTTGTGCTGAAAGAGTGACCTGCTGGTTCAGATCACTCTTTTTTGCACTTTAATGATTTCTAATTGTGAAAATAATTCATTTTGGTGCACTCTTTGCTATAATTTGAGGCATATTTAGGAGGAACGACCTCCCTCATATTGAGAAAATTCGTCAGGACGGCCTGACTCTAGTAAAGAGGAGTCAGTAGCATGGCTTGGGTTTTTCTTATCTTTGCGGGTCTGTTTGAAATCGTTTGGGCATATTCAATGAAGTTGTCCGAAGGGTTTAGCAAGCTCACACCCAGCATCATCACCATTGTATTCATGATTTTAAGTTTTGGTTTACTGGCCTATGCAATGCGAACATTGCCGCTAGGGACCGCGTATACCATTTGGACAGGAATTGGTGCGATTGGGTCTTTCTTGGTGGGGATTTTTATTTTAGGTGAGCCTGCAACTGCTATGCGGATGTTTGCTGCGGTGCTGATTGTATCGGGCCTGATTTTGATGAAACTCTCATCCAGCTAAATTCATTCAAATATGTAGAGCTTCAAGCGATCCTTCGTTTGAAGCTTTGTTGTTTCTGCTCTGAATAAAAGGTGTATTGCTTATGGCATGGGTGATTTTAATAGTTGCAGGTTTACTCGAAGTGGTTTGGGCCTATGCGATGAAAGTATCGGATGGTTTTACTAAACTGACGCCGAGTATTTTAACCCTTGTATTTATGGTGGCTAGTTTTGCGCTGTTGTCTTATGCCATGAAGACCTTACCTTTGGGCACGGCCTATACTGTTTGGACAGGGATTGGCGCGATTGGTTCATTTTTGGTTGGGATTTTGATTTTGGGCGAACCCGCCAATGCCATGCGGATGCTCGCAGCAGTTTTAATCATTTCTGGACTTGTACTGATGAAACTTTCATCGTCATAATATTGCATACATAGACAATTTTTGTGGTGAAGCATGCACTTATTTTTTAAATATATGCCATCTCCTGTCGGGGTACTGAGACTGGTGGCACATGATCAAGCCTTGGTTGCTGTATTGTGGGAAAATGAAAACCCCAAACGGGTACGTTTAGCTGAGTTGGTTGAACACAATCAGCATCCGATTTTGCTGGAAACTGAACGACAGTTGAGCGAATATTTTACGGCAAAGCGTCAAAATTTTGATTTGCCTTTGGATTTTGAGGGGACAGATTTTCAGAAGCAAGTTTGGCAGGCTTTATTACAAATTCCGTTTGGTGAAACCCGAAGCTATAAAGATATTGCGCTACAGATTGGCAATGTCAAAGCTGTTCGTGCAGTGGGCGCAGCCAATGGTAAAAATCCGATTTCAATTATTGCGCCGTGTCATCGGGTTGTGGGTGCGAATGGAAAATTGGTCGGCTTTGCAGGTGGTCTGGACAATAAAGATATTTTACTCAAGCTTGAGAAAATTGTGAATTAAGCTCTTTTTCGGTTTTTTAAAGCTCGTATTTCTAGTTTAATAATTTAAAAATCAGTACTTTGTCTTTTAATCTGTATTCTTTTAAAGAATCGTGTCTTTAACTCAAATAACGATGAATAATATGATAAGTCAAATTGTGGGGAATGTGTTTTCAGAGCTGTGGTGGATGTTGCTGATCTTGTTCGGGATTGGTCTTTTAAAAGTGTTTAAGCCCTATCTGAAAGGAAAGTTTGGCGAGTTCGCGGTTCAAGCGCATGTAAAATTATATTTGGATGAGCGTTATACTTTAATTAACGATGTGACTTTGCCTGATGAGCAGGGCGGAACGACTCAAATTGACCATATTGTATTGAGCCCCTTTGGTGTTTTTGTGATTGAAACCAAAAACTATAAGGGATGGATTTTTGGTGGTGAACGACAAAAGATGTGGACGCAGAAAATTTATAAAAAGAGCTTTAAATTTCAAAATCCGCTGCATCAAAATTATAAACACGTCAAAGTACTGCAAAGTGTGTTGCAAGATATTGTCGATGTAGATTATATCCATTCTGCTGTGGTGTTTATGCCTGAATGCGAGTTCAAAACTGCAATGCCCAGTACGGTATTTAGAGGTAAAGCATGGGTCGATTATATTAAGACCTTTAAAACAGAAGTGATTCCAGCGATGAAACTGAAACGGATTCAGCTTCGGATTGAAAAAGAAGTGTTAGAAAAGTCATGGAAAACCAACCGTGAGCATGTCGCACATTTAAAACAACGCCATCAAGATGGTTAAATACTCCATTTCAAAGCTGACTCATTCATTTTGTGCCGAAAATAAAATCTAGAATTTAAAAAAAGCCAGTCCATGAAGAAATGGACTGGCTTTTACCTTTGCAGTTTTTTCTAACTTAAAAACGCTTTGGAATTTTTTGACCGCCTTCAACAGGTGTTTCTGCCTGTTTTAATACACCAAAGAGCCATGTTTCGGCATGATGTACTGCGACTTTAACACTGTCACCTTGCGCCAAACGACCTGCAATAAAACTCGCCAGCGAACAACCTGAACCGTGATATTCGCCTGCTAAACGCGGGCAGCGAGTTTCAGAAATGAGCTCGCCATTCACAAACAGGGCATTACGAATATAGTCAGGTGTGTCTTCATGACCACCTTTGACCAGTACCGCTTTGGCACCCATTTCAAACAGTTTTTGTGTCGCGGCGTCTAAGTCATCGAGACCCGTTAACGCCCGTAATTCAACTGTATTTGGGGTAATAATGTCCGCCAATGGGATCAGTTCAACAAAAGCTTTGACCAAGGTGGCTTGATCACCCAGTGAACCTCCACTGTTGGCCACCAAAACAGGGTCGAGCACATAATTGTACTCAGGATGTTCACGTAGAAACTCAGCCAGTGCTGCAATATTATCTGTGGTGCCTAACATGCCAGATTTTACGGCTTTAATCGGTAAATCACCGACAACAGCGTGCGCCTGAGCTAACAGCAATTCTTTTGACGTCGCTTCAAAGCCAAACACTTGTTGCGAGTTTTGAACAGTGAGTGCTGTACACGCAATGGCTGCATGCGCACCACTTTGACCAATCGCTTCGATATCGGCCTGTAAACCAGCACCACCTGAAGGGTCTAAACCAGAAAAGCACAGTACGGTTGCGCGCACAGAAATATCCTTGTTGCGAAAATTTGCGATAGTATAGGCAACTTTAGCAGAACTCTCGATAGTATTTTATTTAAAGCCCAAGAAGGATCAGCTGTGATTAAACATATTTTGCTAGATTTAGATGGAACCTTAACAGATCCGAAAGTTGGCATTACCACCAGTGCGCGTTATGGCTTAAACAAAGTCGGACACCCCATTGCTGAAGATCTAAACATTGACTGGATTATTGGGCCACCACTAAAAGCATCTTTGGCAAAACTTTTAAATGTTGCAGTGGACGATGTTTTGGCAGAGCAAGCTTTATTGGGCTATCGTGAGCGTTTTGCGGTGAAAGGTTTATATGAAAACCATTTATTTGCCGATGTTGAACCGACCTTAAAAAAACTGACCGAGCAGAGCTATCACTTGTATTTGGCGACAGCAAAACCAGAAGTCTATGCCCGTCAAATCTTAGAGCATTTCAATTTACTGCAATACTTCGTGCATCCTTATGGCAGTGAGCTGAACGGTGAGCGCACCAATAAGGGAGAGTTGATTGCTTATATTTTAGAAAAAGAGCAGTTAAAAGCAGAAGAATGTCTGATGGTTGGCGATCGTGAGCATGACATTTTGGGTGCACGTCGTAACGGCATTGAAACCATTGCGGTGGAATACGGTTATGGTTCTGATCAAGAGTTGACGGAAGCCGCACCTAAAGCACGAATTAAAACCTTTGCCGATATCTTGGACTTGATTTAACGCAGACAGTATTTAATTCGGACAGGATTTAAAGAACGTCTTTTTCGACTGCGCACGACTTTTCTATATTGAAACAGTCGTGCGCAGTAATTAAAAATTAAAGTCCTAACATGCGTCTAATTTCATTCGCTAACAGTGCAGGATTGGCCTGTTGATGGGGAATGGTAAGGCTGTTGAAGCCATCACCACGAAATTTACGATCCACTTCTAAAAGTACATGGGTTTGATGTTGCTCTGCCACAAAGGACACTTCAACTTCATTGATACTGTTGAACAATTGCGTAGGTTTAAATTCAAGTTCTTGATAACAACCAATGCTTGAGTGGAAGCCATCGCCTCGTAGTTGACCTTTTTCAACATCGACGCTCATCAACTGAAAACCGCATTGCTGCATGGCTTGAATAAACGCCTGCATAGCCGGTGTCGGTAAAATCTGTAAATAGTCTTTGTCAGTGGCATCGAGCCCCCAGTCCACATCTAAATGCGTATGTAACCACACTCGGGTTTTATTGATGCGGCAAGGCACATCTGTAACTGGTGTTTCAAAGGGCAGTTGAATCGAAAAAGGAAATGCATGTGACTGATGGGCTTGTAACTCAAAAGCCCCGCTAATGTGCCATTCGGCAATACTTAACGCACTATTGTATTCAGCATCGTCTGACTCAACTTCAGCTGTGGTCATGAGCTTTAAATAAATACCGTTGATAATTTTATTAGACGCGGCACCTTTAAAAATAACCTCACCCTGAATGGTTTGACCCGCTTGTGGCGCGATGGAGTGTAAACGAGTATCGACTTGAATGCCTTGTAAGCCAAGACTAGACATAAGTTTGTTAAACATGGTGCAGAACTTCCAATAGGGAATCGATAGGTTTTAAACATTTAAAGTGAATGCATTTTTAAGATGCATATTTTTAATAAGCTGTTAGCGAATGTCCAAATAAAAACTTTCTTTGACTTCTTCCATCACAATATAACTGTGCGATGATGCTGAAGAGGGCAGTTTTTTCAGTAAATCACCCAATAAGCGTCGGTAAGCACTCATTTCTTTTAAACGGGCTTTGACCAAATAATCGAATTCACCTGAAATCAGATGGCATTCTAAAACCTCAGGAATTTCGACCAAGTCACGTGCCACTTGATCAAACACATCGCCAGACTTGGCTGATAGCTTAATCTCTAAAAACACTAATAAGTTTCGATCGACCAGTTGTGGATTGAGTCGTGCGTAGTAACCCATGATAATACCATCGCGCTCTAAGCGTTTGACGCGTTCCGAACACGGCGTGGTCGAAAGGTTAACGCGAGAGGCCAATTCACTAATCGCAATTCGTCCATCACGCTGCAAAATGTCTAAAATCTGCTGATCAATCCGATCTAATTTACGCATTATAAATTTCCTATGTTTAGAATTTTAGCGCGACAAAAATGGCAATTTACCTAGATTATAATGTTAAAAACAGTGAAAAAAACTATTAACCTAAAAATATACTAGTGAAATAAACTAGTGTGTGTAAGGGATCAGTCATGCGTGTAATTGTCTTAGGTAGTGGTGTCATCGGTGTTGCAAGTGCGTATTACCTTGCACAACAAGGCGCAAGCGTTACGGTTTTAGACCGTCAAGCTGGTCCTGCTGAAGAAACTAGCTTTGGTAACGCAGGGCAAATCTCTCCAGGTTATTCTACACCGTGGGCTGCACCCGGTATTCCGTTTAAAGCCGTAAAGTGGATGTTCCAACACCATGCACCTTTAGCGATTAACATTGATGGTAGCATGTGGCAGTTGAACTGGATGGCGCAAATGTTGAAAAACTGCAATCCACAGAGCTATGCCATTAACAAAGAGCGTATGACGCGTGTTGCTGAATACAGCCGTGACTGCTTACGTGAACTGCGTAAAGAAACAGGCATTCACTATGAAAACCGTGCGAAAGGAACTTTGCAGGTTTTCCGTAATGAAGCACAGCTTGATGCAGTACAACGTGACATTCAAGTGTTAAAAGAATGTGGTGTCGACTACGAATTATTATTAAAAGATGACTTAGCCAAAGTTGAGCCAGCTTTAGCCTATGCCAAAGATAAACTGGTTGGTGGTTTACATTTACCGAATGATGAAACAGGTGACTGTTACCTATTTACCAATGCTTTGGCAAATCTTGCGAAAGACATGGGCGTAGAATTTAAATTTAACCAAAATGTTGAAAAACTCGTGGTTGAAGGCGATGAGATCAAAGGTGTAGTGGTGGATGGTCAAGTGTTGACGGCAGACCGCTATGTGCTTGCTTTTGGTAGCTATTCTCGTGATTTCTTAAAACCATTGAACCTGAACTTGCCTGTGTATCCTGTCAAAGGCTACTCACTGACGATTCCAATTGTCGATCCTGCATTTGCCCCGCAGTCTACGGTGCTAGATGAAACCTATAAAATTGCGATTACGCGTTTTGACCAACGGATTCGTGTCGGTGGAATGGCGGAACTCAGTGGTTTCAACCACGGTTTAAACCAAGACCGCCGTGCAACCTTGGAAATGGTGACTCAAGACTTATTCCCAGGTGGAAACTTAGCTGAAGCAAGTTTCTGGACGGGTTTACGTCCAATGACACCAGACTCTACGCCAATCATTGGTGCGACTCGTTTTAAAAACTTATTCTTGAATACAGGACACGGCACCTTGGGTTGGACCATGGCATGTGGTTCAGGCAAACTCATTAGTGACTTGGTGATGAATCATCAACCAGACATCAGTACTGAAGGTCTATCGATTCAACGTTATCCTTCAGCAGCCTAATTCGTTTTAGGTCATATTGATTCAAGGAAGAAGAAAATGCCACGTCCAATTACTGCAGTGATTCATAGCCAATCACTGCAGCATAATTTAAATGTTGCTCGCACTAAAATGCCGAATAGCCAAGTCTATGCGGTGGTCAAAGCCAATGCCTATGGTCATGGCATTGAACGTGTCTATCAAGCGTTCAAATCTGCTGATGGTTTTGCGTTGCTCGATTTGGCAGAGGCGAAACGTATCCGTGCTTTGGGCTGGACCGGTCCAGTTCTGTTACTCGAAGGTATTTTCTCAGAGCAAGACCTATTTGACTGCCATGAGTTGGGTCTAAGCTTCAGTATTCATAGTGAATATCAACTCGAATGGTTAGCGCGTTTTCCTTTAGAGGCGCAGTTCGATGTTTATTTAAAAATGAACAGCGGCATGAACCGTTTAGGTTTCCGTCCTGAACAATACCGTCAAGTGTGGCAGCAGCTTTCCAGCTTGCCTCAAGTTCAACGTTTGACCCATATGATGCATTTTTCGGATGCCGATGGTGAGCGTTTCGGACGTGAAGGCATTGCGCATCAATGTCAGTTATTTGATGCCATCACCCATGATCTACCGGGTGCACGTTCAGTCAGTAATAGTGCAGCCATCTTACGCCATGAACAGTTGCAGTCGGATGTGATCCGCAGCGGCATCATGCTCTATGGTAGTTCTCCAGATTATCCAAGCCACTCCATTCAAGACTGGGACTTGCAACCAGCCATGAGTTTGCGCAGTGAGCTGATTGCTATTCAGCAGTTAAAAGCAGGCGATAGCGTCGGTTATGGCTCAAAGTTCATTGCTGAAAGCGACATGCGTGTGGGGATTGTAGCTTGTGGTTATGCCGATGGTTATCAACGGATTACCGCAACAGGTACGCCTATTTTAGTCGATGGACAACGCAGCAGCTTGGTCGGGCGTGTCAGCATGGATATGTTGGCGGTCGATTTATCTCACCTTCCAAAAGCCCAAGTTGGCAGCGAAGTGGTGCTGTGGGGTACATCGAAACAGGGTGCTGTACTCAGCATTGATGAAGTCGCAGCAGGTTCAGGCACGATTGGCTATGAGCTGATGTGTGCTGTCACTGCACGTGTCAATTTTATCCAAGATTAAATTTTATTTTTATACAGTTTCATACAAGGAAAGACCTATGTCACATTCAGACATTCAAAAATTCAACACCAACGAAGTCATGAGTGCAGTCACTGTGTTTAATCAAGTGGTGTATTTGTCAGGGCAAGTGCCAAAAAATACCGACAATGATGTCGCAGGTCAGACCCGTGAAATTTTAGCAACAATTGATGAGCTTTTAGCTTTGGCAAATACAGATAAATCACGTTTGTTATCTGCTCAGCTTTACATCAAAAATCTCTCTGATTTTTCAACAGTCAATGCGATTTGGATTGATTGGATGAACGGTTGTGTAGCGCCTTCGCGTGCCACGATTCAGGCTGATTTGGTTAATCCAAACTGGTTGATCGAAATTGCAGTGACGGCTGCACAAAACTAATTTTTTAAAATCTCCCCGTGTATATCAGCGCTTGGGTTTCAACCGAAGTGCTGATGAGCGTATAAATGCCGCCCGTTAGGATAACGAGCACTGTATGAACATGGTTTATACGCAAAAAAGGACTTTAACAGGATGTTAAATTATGACGACTACCCCACAAGCTGACGGTGCAAATGCACCATCGCATGAATTACAACGGAAATTATCCAACCGCCACCTGCAATTGATTGCCATTGGTGGCGCGATTGGTACGGGCCTGTTCATGGGTTCGGGCAAAACCATCTCTCTTGCTGGTCCTTCGATTCTGATCATTTATATGATTATCGGGACCATGTTCTTCTTCCTAATGCGTGCATTGGGCGAAATTTTATTGTCAAATTTGCACTATAAGTCGTTTATCGACATGGCTCATGATCTGATTGGGCCGGGTGCGGGTTACTATATCGGTTGGTCCTATTGGCTCGGTTGGGTCTTAGTCGGTATTGCGGACTTGGCAGCCATTATTAACTATCTCGGCTTTTGGCTCCCGCCAGACATGGCCTTTACTCCCATGGGGCAGGCTTTAATCAGTGTCGGCTGTGTGCTGTTTGTCCTTGGGTTAAATTTGCTGACCGTGAAACTCTTTGGTGAAATTGAATTTTGGTTTGCTTTAATCAAAATTTTAGCCATTTTAGGGCTGATCGTGATTGGTGGCTTTATGGTGTTTAGCCATTTCCAAGCACCGGGCGGTTCAGTTGCAAGCTTCAGTCATGTTTGGTCGCATGGTGGTATGTTCCCTCAAGGTGGTAGTGGCTTTCTAGCAGGCTTCCAAATTGCACTCTTTGCCTTTGTCGGTGTAGAGCTGATTGGAACCATGGCTGCTGAAACCAAAGACCCTGAAAAGAACTTACCGAAAGCAGTGAATGCGATTCCAACCCGTATCATTTTGTTCTATGTCTTGTCGCTATTTGTGGTGATGTCTGTGACGCCGTGGAATCAAATTCCTGCGGATCAAAGTCCGTTCGTTTCACTATTTTTACATGCAGGTATCCCGACTTCAGCCATCATTATGAACTTGGTGGTGCTGTCTTCAGTGATGTCTTCAATGAATAGTGGCGTGTTCTCTACATCACGTATGCTGTTTGGTTTGGCAAGAGAAGGGCAAGCTCCACAGAGCCTAGCGCGTCTATCAAAACGTGCGGTGCCAGCAAAAGGCTTATTCTTCTCATGTGCTTTTATCATGGCAGGTGCTGCGCTACAGTACTTTGTACCGAACACGGTTGAAGCCTTTACATTAGCCAGCTCATTGTGTGTGATTCTGTTCATCAGTATTTGGAGCATTATTATGGTGTGCTATATCCGCTACCGTAAATTGCGTCCTGAGCTCCATGCAAAATCGACCTTTAAAATGCCGGGCGGTGTTTGGATGTCTTATGTGGTCTTAATCTTCTTGTTCTTTACGTTGATTATTTTGAGTTTAGAGGCGGATACCCTTCGTGCACTCATGATCAGTCCACTCTGGGTGATTATTTTAGCCGTGACGTATCAACTGCTGTACAAACCACGTATGAAAAAGCGTCTGTTAGGGCAGCAACTGGATAACTAAGTAACATTTATTCTGTACTTTTGATATTTGAAAGAAAGCCCTGCATAAGTAGGGCTTTCTTTTTTACTTGAGCTGAATCAATGGATTCTAACTAAGTGTTAGATCATTGTATGATTTTATATATAAAAGCTGTCTAAATTAGGCGATTTCACTTTTAATGAGGCACTTTAAAATTTTAATAATGATTTATGCGTAATTATAAAATTGACATCCTGCGTGGCATGTCCATCCTGTTGGTGCTGATTCACCATTTCAATATTCCGTATAAATTACACGATACCTTTCTCGGTATCCCCATTGGGGGTGAGAGCTTAAGTACCTTGATTGCCCGAAACGGCAATTATGGTGTGACCATGTTTTTTGTCATTTCAGGTTTTTTGATTACCCAGCATACTTTACAGCGTAGTGGATCTTTGGCGCAGATTAAGCTGAAAGATTTTTATATCCGTCGTATTGCCCGAATCATGCCGTGTCTGGTGTTATTGGTTGCGATGGTCAGTGTGTTCGGAAGTTTAGGATTGCAACCCTTTATCAATCAGTCGCCCAATGGCGTAGAGGTGTCCTATGCTGTGACTGTTCTTTCAGCTTTGAGCTTCTGGATGAATCTATTGATTATTGAATACGGCTGGGTGAACTATGCCTTGGGCGTATTGTGGTCTTTATCGGTTGAAGAAGTTTTCTATTTAGCATTTCCTGTCCTGTGTTTAGGGCTTGGTCGTGGCAAAGGTTTTATTGTTTTTCTGCTCGCTGTCATCGCGTATGCACCGTATTTTCGTGCCTTACATTTTGGCGAGGAAAGCGGCGCTTATCTGTATCATTATTTCTCTAGCTTTGATGGAATTGCCATTGGCTGTCTCACCGCAATGTATGTGCAACATTTTAAAGCTTCTATTTACAATCCAAAAGTAATTGTTGCTGTGATATCGTTTCTAATGACCGCTTTATATTTTTATGCACCCATCAAAGAGGTGAGTACTTGGGGCATCAGCGTATTTGCTTTACTTACGGCGTTACTCATATTTTGCTTTATCCACGACCCGAAAGTTAAACCTACCTCATCCACGGCCCGCAGTTTGGTCTGGATTGGACAGCGTAGCTATGAAATGTATCTGTTTCATTTGATTGTTCTCGGCTTAATGAAAGTGGTGTATTTCCCTAAAGAAACTGTAGCCGCTGAAAAGTTGATGTTGTTGCCTGTTTATTTTATCGCGGTGTTTATTTTGAGTTGGGCGATTGAGAAATATTATTCGACCCCGCTCAATTTAAAAATTCGTCAATCTTGGATACGCTCGTAGCGTGGATCTTGAGTTGTACTGTTGATTTTTTACAGACATTAAAAAGCCCCGAATCAATCGGGGCTTTTTAAGTGTGGGATTTTAAAATGTCGGTTTAACCACGACTAAAATCACCACAGCAAATAAAATGAGGGTCGGCATTTCATTAAAGAAGCGCCAGAACTTGTGTGACTTGTAGTGCGCATGCCCAATCAATTTCTTACGGTAATAACCGCAAACAAAATGGTAAATCACCAACAGTCCAACCAAGCCGACTTTGAGATAGAACCACAAGGCTTCGTGGTAGTGGCGCGTTGCATCACCCCAATCCACCAAGAAATGTGCCGTGATCAGTGTTGCAATCATCGACGGCCACATAATGCCACGGTACAACTTGCGTTCCATGACCTCGAAACGTTGATGACTGACGGCATCATCACTCATGGCATGGTAAACATAGAGCCGTGGTAAGTAGAACAATGCAGCGAACCAACACACCACGGCAATAATATGTAATGCTTTTACCCACAAAAAAGCATCAGAAGGAGCATCCATCAAGTCACCCTAAAATGGGCGGCCTAGCCTTCCCACTTTTTGAAAATGAGACATGCATTTACGCCGCCAAAACCGAAACTGTTACTCATCACAGTATTCAATTTTGCGTCACGTTTTTCAAGCACGATATCAAATGGTTTTGCACCTTCATCCAGTTCAGTCACGTTGATGTTTGGTGCAATAAAGTCATTTTGCATCATTAGAACAGAGTAGATTGCTTCTTGTACGCCAGCAGCACCTAAGCTATGACCCGTCATTGACTTGGTCGAGCTGAGTGGAGGAACTTGACCTTCGCCAAATGCACGTTCCATTGCTTTTAATTCAGTGATGTCACCAGCAGGTGTCGACGTACCATGCGTATTCACATAGTCAATTTTGTTTACGCCGTGTTGTTTTGCTTCTTCAAGTGCCATCAGTACACAACGTGTCGCACCTTCACCCGATGGCGCAACCATGTCTGCACCGTCAGAGTTTGCCGCATAGCCTACAACTTCAGCCAAAATGTTGGCACCACGTGCTTGCGCATGTTCTAAAGACTCAAGTACTACAAAACCGCCACCGCCAGCAATCACGAAACCATCACGGTCTGCTGAATATGGGCGAGACGCTGTTTCTGGTGTGTCATTGTATTTTGAGCACAGTGCACCCATCGCATCAAATAACAAGCTTTGAGACCAATGATCTTCTTCACCGCCACCTGCAAGCATTAAGTCTTGTTTGCCGAGTTGAATCAGGTTATAGGCATAACCAATTGCATCAGCAGACGTTGCGCATGCGCTGGTAATGGTGTGTGCAACACCTTGCATTTTAAAAGCAACGCCAACGTTTGCTGTAATTGTGTTCGACATATTACGTGGTACGAAGAACGGACCAACTTTACGTGCGCCTTTGGTGTCTAACAATTCTTTCATTTCAACTACAGACGCAGTTGAACCACCACCTGAACCGCCCGCGATACCATAGCGTGGGTTGCCACCAATTTGCTCTGCTGTTAAGCCTGCATTTTCAACCGCAGCAACCGCAGCATTGTATGCATACATGGCACAAACACCCATAAAGCGTTTTAGCTTACGGTCGATGCCATCAAAGTCTTGTTCAGCAGCAGCGCTGATATGGCTTTTAAAATTGAGTTCAGCATAGGTTGGGTTAAAACGTGTCCCAGAAATCCCGTTTTGTAATGCATGAGTAACTTCTTCCAAAGTATTACCGATACATGAGTTGATACCCATGCCAGTGATTACTACACGTTTCATTTAAAGATCCCTTATATGGTGGTTTTGCAGAGTTGCGCTTAAAGATGAATCAACAATTTATTTCTAAGCCAATTGCAACTCTTATGTTTTCAATGCAGATCATAATAGCAGAAAGAATTTTTAATTCTTATGGCAAATCCTATGCCAATTTGACTTGTCTTAAAATCGGGAGCAGGGCATTTCAACTTTACTAAAAGACACATATTCTTATTGAGATAAATGCGTACTACACCTAGTATTTAGCTAGAAATGTAAGATTATAAAGTACGGGGTACGGAATGGCGGATTCAAACAATAAACAGCGCAGTGGTTTCTTTTCAAATGCCTTCGGAGTGGCTAAAAAGCTCAGCCATACAGGTTTAAACATATTAAACCAAGTGAGCCCAGATACGGCCTCAGCACTGACCAATGCTACAACTAGTGATAGTGCGAGTACAAAAACAAAATCGAAAAATAAGCGTTATGAACACCCGCAGCAAGTCTTAAGAGACCATCTGCCGACAGTATCACGTCATTTATTGGGACGTCATTATGTCAACGCAAATCGAGTCGCGCATTTTGTGTCGCCACAACTTTCCGATAAAGCCGCAGATTATTTTTTTAGCCAGCTCAATCAATTTAGCTCGAGTATGAGCTCGGTCGATGCCGTTTTAGATGAAGCGGGCGTGCGTGATTTAGAAATGCTGACCCAAGATGTAGACCGTTCAAAACGGATTAGTCAGGCATTGTCCGAACAAAATAAGATCATTGCTATTCTTCAGGGCGCACTGACTGGAGCAACGGGCTTTGTGGGCTCAACGGTAGATGTCCCTGCTTCCTTGGTGATGTCGTTACGTATGATCTACCAAGTGGGGCGTTCTTATGGTTTTGATTTAACTAAAGAGTCCGATCAAGACATCGTCCAGTTTATTTTTAAACAGATTGATCTTGGGCTGATTGCGGAAAAACAAACTTTGTTGATGGCGATAAAAGCCATTTCAAGTACTTTGCAAACCCATGATGTCTCTCAGTTACAACAGCTTTTAGGTTCAAGCAATGATATTGAAGCCTTAAAGAAATGGTTGACCAATGCCGATGGTCAGCTGAAATGGGGACAGTCGATTGCCAACCTCTCGCTACTGAATAAGCTAGCAAAACTCACACCCATTGCCAGTGCAGGGGTGAGTGCAGCCTATAGTTGGCGCCTTGTTGATGATGTACACCAAAAAGCACAACTGGTTTTTTCACAAGCCCGCCAGTATATCATTCAACAAAAAGATACCAGTCTGAGTGCTTTAACTGCATATGAACGCTCACTTGAGCTTTTGGTGAAAGCCTCGCCAAGACTGTTGTCACAGCGCAGTACATCAGATACCGATAGCTCAGATTTGAAGCTTGGGGCTGAAGTAGAGTTAAATGGTCATCAAAGTATTGCCAAGGTTAAAATTCAGAAAAAGTCCGACAAAGTCACAGCGCCTGTCGCAACCGAAGAGCGTGTTCAACAAGGGTTAGAACAGCTCGCAGATCAAATGGTTGAACCTCATGATGCTGTCGCACCGCAGCAACCAGCCCTACAAATAGAAGAAGATCTTGCAGATTTATATCCAATGGATGAGGTTGAAGAGACCACACAGAACAATAATGAGTTTTTAGCACCAAATGAACCTAATACGGCTTCAAAAGTCACAGCAAAACCTGCGGTAGAGCCGACGGAAAAAAAGGTTACAAAAAGACGAAATGCTTCAAGTAAAAAATAAACCATTTAAAATAGATAGAAATTTGTAAAAGCCCTGATTTGGTCAACATTACATGTAGTTTGAAATGTTGACCATTTTTACGTCTTAGCTTACAATTGCATGCCCTCAAAAAGTCGTCTTTTTTTGGGTTTTTTATTAACGGGAGAATTGCCAAATGGCAACAACAAATCAGTTGATCCGTAAGGGTCGTACGACTTTAGTTGAAAAATCTAAAGTTCCTGCGTTGAAGGCTTGTCCACAACGTCGTGGTGTTTGTACACGTGTTTACACAACTACACCTAAAAAACCTAACTCAGCAATGCGTAAAGTTTGCCGTGTGCGTTTAACTTCTGGCTTTGAAGTTTCTAGCTACATCGGTGGTGAAGGCCACAACCTACAAGAGCACAGTGTTGTTCTTATCCGTGGTGGTCGTGTTAAAGACTTACCAGGTGTACGTTACCATACCGTTCGTGGTTCTTTAGACTGTGCTGGTGTGAAAGATCGTAACCAGTCTCGTTCTAAATACGGTACTAAACGTCCTAAGAAATAATCTTTCGAGATTAACCTCTTAGTTCGCTAGAACTGCAATCCTTTATCGTCTCGCTTGTCTGATTTCTGCATTAATTTTGTGAAATTCAAGCGACGTGTAGTAAGGCCAGCGAAAGCACATGACACTTTGTGCTACGGCTGGATTAACCTGAAGTGTCATATATATAGGTAGTTTAAAATGCCAAGACGTCGCGTAGTTGCTGCTCGTGAAATCCTTCCGGATCCTAAGTTCAGCAGCCAAACAATCGCTAAATTCATGAACCACGTAATGCAAGATGGTAAAAAATCTATTGCTGAAAGTATCGTTTACGGTGCTTTAGACCGCGTTCAAGAAAAAAACAAAGTAGACCCAGTTGAATTTTTCGAGACTACTCTTGAAAAAGTTCGTCCTATGGTTGAAGTAAAAGCACGCCGTGTTGGTGGTGCTACTTATCAAGTACCTATGGAAGTACGCCCATCCCGTCGTACTGCTCTAGCTATGCGTTGGTTAGTAGATGCTGCTGCTAAGCGTTCTGAAAAAACTATGGCTTTACGTCTTGCTGGTGAGTTGCTTGATGCAGCTGAAGGTAAAGGCGCAGCGGTTAAAAAACGTGATGACGTGCATCGTATGGCTGAAGCCAACAAAGCATTCTCTCACTACCGCTTCTAAGCGACTAAAACAGCCCCTATTCAGGAGGGTGACAGCTTGGTTTACGCCAAACTGTCATCGAATCGCTTTAAGCTGTTCGTCAGCTTAAAGCGCCTGTTTTAAACAACAAAATTTAGGAATGCAAGAAATCATGGCTCGTCAAACCCCAATTTCTCGTTATCGTAACATTGGTATTTCTGCGCACATTGATGCGGGTAAAACCACAACTACAGAACGTATTTTGTTCTACACAGGTGTATCTCACAAAATTGGTGAAGTACACGACGGTGCAGCAACAATGGACTGGATGGAGCAAGAGCAAGAACGTGGTATTACCATTACTTCTGCTGCTACGACTACATTCTGGTCAGGTATGTCTAAACAGTTCCCTGAACACCGTATCAACGTAATTGATACACCGGGACACGTTGACTTCACAATTGAAGTTGAACGTTCTATGCGTGTTCTTGATGGTGCGTGTATGGTTTACTGTGCTGTAGGTGGTGTACAACCTCAGTCTGAAACTGTATGGCGTCAAGCGAACAAATACCAAGTGCCTCGTTTAGCATTCGTGAACAAGATGGACCGTACTGGTGCAAACTTCTTCCGTGTTGTTGAACAAATGAAGACACGTTTAGGTGCAGCTCCTGTACCTGTAGTAATCCCTGTTGGCGCTGAAGAAAACTTCCAAGGCGTAATCGACTTGATCGAAATGAAAGCGATCATTTGGGATGAAGCTTCACAAGGTATGCAGTTCGAATACGGTGAAATCCCGGCTGAACTTCAAGCTACTGCTGAAGAATGGCGTGTAAACATGGTTGAAGCTGCTGCTGAAGCTTCTGAAGAGCTAATGGACAAATACCTAGAAGAAGGCGAACTATCTAAAGAAGATATCGTTGCTGGTCTACGTGTTCAAACTTTGGCTTGTCAAATTCAACCAATGCTTTGTGGTACAGCGTTCAAAAACAAAGGTGTTCAACGTATGTTGGACGCAGTAATTGAATTCTTACCGTCGCCTACAGAAGTTAAAGCGATTGAAGGTGTTCTTGACGACAAAGCTGAAACTAAAGCGATTCGTGAAGCATCTGACGAAGCTCCGTTCTCTGCGCTTGCGTTCAAAATCATGAACGACAAATTCGTAGGTAACTTAACTTTCGTACGTGTTTACTCTGGTGTACTTAAACAAGGTGATTCTGTTTATAACCCAGTTAAATCTAAACGTGAACGTATCGGCCGTATCGTGCAAATGCACGCGAACGATCGTCAAGACGTTGAAGAAATTCGTGCGGGTGATATCGCTGCGTGTGTAGGTCTTAAAGACGTTACTACGGGTGATACACTTTGTGATGAGAAAAATGTCATCACACTTGAGCGTATGGAATTCCCAGAGCCAGTAATTGCATTGGCTGTTGAACCAAAAACTAAAGCTGACCAAGAAAAAATGTCAATTGCTTTAGGTCGTTTGGCTAAGGAAGATCCATCATTCCGCGTTCGTACTGATGAAGAGTCAGGTCAAACAATCATCGCTGGTATGGGTGAACTTCACCTTGACATTATTGTTGACCGTATGAAGCGTGAATTCGGTGTTGAAGCAAACATTGGTAAACCAATGGTTTCTTACCGTGAAACGATCAAAAAGTCAGTTGAACAAGAAGGTAAATTCGTTCGTCAAACTGGTGGTAAAGGTAAATTTGGTCACGTATACGTACGTTTAGAGCCAATGGATGCTGATGCTGGTAAAGACTACGAGTTCGCTGAAGAAGTTGTTGGTGGTGTAGTTCCTAAAGAATTCTTCGGTGCTGTGGATAAAGGTATCCAAGAGCGTATGAAGAATGGTGTCCTTGCTGGTTACCCAGTTGTTGGCATTAAAGCTACATTGTTTGACGGTTCTTACCACGATGTCGATTCGGACGAATTATCGTTCAAGATGGCAGGTTCTTACGCATTCCGTGACGGTTTCATGAAAGCAGATCCTATCTTGCTTGAACCGATCATGAAAGTTGAAGTAGAAACTCCAGAAGACTACATGGGCGATATCATGGGTGACTTAAACCGTCGTCGTGGTATGGTTCAAGGTATGGATGACTTGCCTGGCGGTACTAAAGCAATTAAAGCTGAAGTTCCACTTGCAGAGATGTTTGGTTACGCGACTCAAATGCGTTCTATGTCTCAAGGCCGTGCAACATACTCTATGGAATTTGCTAAATATGCTGAAACTCCACGTAACGTGGCTGAAGGCATCATTTCTAAATTCCAGTCTGGCGGTAAAAAAGGTGACGACGAGTAATCTTTCGATTACTATAAGCCCAAACTAATTCATAGTTAAAAACCAAGTGCTCATGCAGTGATCCTGCATGAGTAGTTTAAAAAGGAAGATCTCATGGCTAAGGCTAAGTTTGAACGTAATAAGCCACACGTTAACGTGGGCACAATCGGTCACGTTGACCATGGTAAAACAACTTTAACAGCTGCA
>NZ_LSOD01000030.1:69727-78167 GCF_001592855.1 Acinetobacter sp. BMW17 | reverse complement strand
GACCATGTTTACCTTTGGGTTGAGCGTACCATTGAGTCTTGGGATCAAACCAAATTGAGAGATTTCCTCGATTTATTAATGCACTGTTATAAGAAGACCAATTGGTTGTACGATAGATTTTAGGTGTGGGCTTATTCATTTGAGAATTATATTGTGGAATAAGCCTTTAGAGATAGGTTTGTGCAACAAAGCCGATAGATGGTAAAGAAGATTATTTTTAATATTAGGGTTTATAATCCAAATTTCAGAGTAAGGAATCTACTACTTATATAATAGAGATTCCATCTCCAAAACAGTACTACTGTATGAATGAGTTGTATTCAATGCAGGGAAGAATGTAGATCCTTAATACTAACGGAAAATTATTTTACTGAATTTTCATGTAAAGACTCATTTAATTGATCAATCACTGTCGTCCATTCACCATCAGAGTGTAGTTTTTCTTCTAAAAAATGACGTTGAGCATCAGTCCAAAAAATTGCTTGTGTTAAAAAAACATCTCCAGCTAGCTGATGGCTCTCTATGAATTTTGCAATTGCTTCTTCAGTAGAAGCTAAACCAAGCTGTTCAAATAATTTGGTCATTCTTGGACGTGTTTGAGTCATGTGCTTAGCCCACAAATTTATATTAGATCAAATTAAACATAACATGTTTATATTTAAACTAAAATATAAAAAATTAAATAGCTACTATTTTCTTAGACAAAATGATTACTACATTTCATAAATCAACCACCTACATAATTTGTTTGTTAAATGATCATTATTTTTCAATAAGATTACCATAGTTAAAGATTTTAAAATTTAAAAATGACAAAAATGTAATTTTGAAGTCATCGCTATGTTTCTGTCTCTCACTAATAATTGAAATATAAGAGGAGATGATGTGGTCTCATTAAATATAGATTTTATAAAGTCATCTCTAATGAACTAACGAATCAAGAGGAAACGTAAATGAAATTATTTCAAAATAAAATGACTGCTCTACGTAATGTTGTAGTAGCTGCAACGATGATTGTGGCTACTACAACTACGTTCGCTCATGTGAGTTTAGTGAGTGCGATTCCTGCGGAAAATGCATCTATCCTTAGTCAACCAAAGAACTTGACCCTTAACTTTGGTGCAGAGGTTATGTTGATGAATATTAAGTTACTGGATGCTCAGCGAAGAGATGTTCCTTTAAAATATAAAGTTACTCATGACTTAAAGAAATCCTTTGATGTCGCTCTTCCGAAACTGAAAAAAGGTAAATATACCGTTGTCTGGACAACAATGGGGAAAGATGGTCACAACATGAATGGTGAATATAGTTTCACTATCAAATCAACTAAATAAGAATTGATTACCTTTCAACATGTCAGTGAGGTGCTGGCATGTTGTTCTAGAATGGACAAAAATAATGATTTCTGAATATTGGATGTGGGCCACTTGGTTAACTAAGGTTATTTTATATTTAAGTGTAGCTTTTGTCGTTGGTGGAGCCTTTTGCTATTTTTTACTTAGACAATATCTTGAACTAAAAGAATCGATTCTTAAATATATTACAATTGGCGCTGGATTAGGCCTAATTTCCAGTACCTTGGGATTTTTTATTCTGATTGGTAGTTTTGCCAATACTGGTATTACAGGTATGGTGGACCCCACGTATATTAATATATTGGTTAATACTCCGACGGGGTATATATACGTTCTTCGTTCTATTAGTTTTGCTCTTTTACTTCTTCTCATGGTGGTTAAACTTAACAGGAACAAAGGTCATTTTTCTATAATTGAAAGTTCAATATTTTGTATTTTACTTATCCCGATTATTTTTAGTTTTTCCCAGCTCGGACATGTCGCTAATTTAACCTTACTTGCTCAAATTTTATTATCAATCCATATTCTAGTTATGTCGTTATGGATGGGGTCTTTATATCCGTTATGGAAAACCAGCCGGGAAATAAGTGGTTTACCTTTAAAAGATCGCATGCATGTATTTGGACGTATTGCTGCTTTCATTGTTGGGATATTAATCGCCTGTGGCGCTAGTGTAGCTCTTCTTTTAATTAAAGATTTTAATACCTTAATCAATACTGCATATGGCTATGGTTTCATGGTTAAAATGTTTTTTGTTATAAGTATTCTACTTTTAGCTGCCTTCAACAAATGGTATTTCACCCCGCGTCTTCAACATCCTAAATTCGCTAAACACCTTAGTCATGCCATTTTATTTGAGATGTTATTAGGTCTATCAATTCTATTAACAACAGGCTATATAACCACTGTCGTGGGTATTGAATAAGAGAATTTCAAAATAAGGGAATTGAGGAAATTTAACATTACTGCATTTATCTTTTGTAGCTGAGCAATAAAGTTTCTACTGGACTGTCAACTTACGACAATCAGAACAGTAAAATCGCATCATGAGGCATTATACATAAAGGTAGTCACCGGTTTTTAGCTTATCTTCAACCCATAACGGTCTCATCTATTCAGTTCACTACCATTGATTGAAATAACTAATCTTATAAATTTCAGAGTGATCGTAGATGACAAAAATGTCATTTTAAAGTCACATTAATGTTGGTTAAGTACTTTTACTGTAGTCATTAGAACACTCTTCTTTGGAATACTCTGAAGAAAACTGTAAGGTTGTAAACAGACCAAGTTACAGCGAGTAACTGATTCAGAAAAAGGCTGGTTGTATGGTGAAAGTTTAGAGTTACTGTTCTAATGTTTTAAACAAATGTTTTGTTAAAAAGGAGCAACATATGAAATTTCACATCGCTAATATGACTTGTGGTGGTTGTGCACGCGGCATTACTACCGCAATTAAAGAGCTCGACTCGAATGCTTCACTCGATATTGATTTACAAAACCGTATCGTTGAAATCAACACAACAGTGAGTCAGGATAAAGTCATTGCAACTCTCAGTGAGCGTGGATTTACAGCTGATCCTGCTTAATCTCTGTTAGAGTAACAGTGGGAATTCCTTACCACTTTTACTCTCTCTTATTTTCCTCATCGTACAGATAAAATCTGTACTTGCTTGCAATAAAAGTAGCCCCTGAATTCCCCATAATCTTGGTTCGAGCTGATCTTCGCATATAGAACTCAGCATATCTAAATGATAGAGATCGTATATGAGTACCGAAATGACTGATACGCCACACTACAGTGAAACATTAGAGATTGAGGGGATGACATGTGCTTCTTGTGTAGGCCGTGTGGAAAAAGCTTTAAAATCTGTTGAGGGTGTTGAATCGGCTCATGTAAATCTGGCTACCGAAAAAGCAGTCATTTATGCGCATCAACCACTTGATCGCGCTACTTTAATTAAAGCCGTAGAAAAAGCAGGCTACGAAGTGGAAGCGCTGCAACCAATAGAGCTTACGATTGAGGGTATGTCATGTGCTTCTTGTGTAGGTCGAGTAGAAAAGGCCTTAAAATCTGTTGAGGGTGTGGAATCAGCTCATGTAAATCTGGCTACTGAAAAAGCGACTATTCAGGCAAGCTCATCTGTCACTCGTGACTCGTTAATTCAGGCCGTCACCAAAGCAGGGTTTGAAGCAAAGTCAGTTCATCAAACTACGGAAAGCTTTCAAGATAAAAAAAATATTGAATTAGAAAAACTTAAAAAAGATTTAATTTTGTCAGTCTTATTGACTCTACCCGTTTTTATTTTAGAAATGGGATCACACCTGATTCCCGCCTTTCATACGTTTATGATGGATAACATTGGCCAACAAAATAGCTGGTTAATGCAATTTTTCTTGACCACAGTAGCATTAATTTTTCCAGGCCGACGCTTCTTTAAAAAGGGCATCCCAAGTTTATTCCGCTTAGCACCAGACATGAATTCCTTGGTGGCTGTAGGAACATTGGCTGCTTATCTTTATTCAGTGGTTGCTACTTTCTTTCCAAGTGTCCTGCCACAAGGCACGGTCAATGTTTATTATGAAGCTGCAGCGGTTATTATCACTTTAATTCTATTAGGTAGATTTTTTGAAGCCAAGGCAAAAGGCCGAACGTCTTTAGCAATTCAACATCTAGTTGGAATGCAGCCTAAAGTTGCCAGAATACAGCTCAATAATCAGGTGATAGAAGTTCCGATTGCCGAAGTTCAAACAGGAACGATTGTAGAGATTAGACCAGGCGAGCGTATCCCTGTCGATGGTGAAGTTATTCACGGCCAAAGTTTTATTGATGAATCCATGATTACTGGCGAGCCTATGCCCGTTGAAAAAACGATAGGCTCTACTGTGGTAGGAGGAACAATTAACCAAAGTGGCAGCTTAAATATCAAAGCCACCTCTGTTGGTAGTTCATCAGTGCTTTCTCAAATCATCCGAATGGTTGAACAGGCACAGGGTTCCAAGCTGCCTATTCAGGCATTGGTTGATAAAATTACCATGTGGTTTGTACCTGTAGTAATGGGTCTCTCTCTTTTAACTTTTATTACTTGGTTTATCTTCGGCCCTGAGCCAGCCCTAACGTTTAGCTTAGTTAATGCAGTTGCGGTACTCATTATTGCATGTCCTTGTGCAATGGGACTTGCAACGCCTACATCAATCATGGTGGGAACTGGGCGTGGTGCTGAAATGGGTGTTTTATTCCGTAAAGGGGAAGCTTTGCAGCTGCTCAAAGAAACTAAAGTGGTTGCTGTTGATAAAACAGGGACCCTGACTGAAGGGAAACCAATTTTAACCGATCTGCATGTCTTAGAAGGGTTTGAATACAATGCCGTACTTTCACTTATGGCAGCCGTTGAATCAAAGTCTGAGCATCCTATTGCTCGAGCAATTGTACAAGCCGCTATAGATAAGGAATTAATCCTGTCTCCTGTTGCTGATTTCAAGTCAGTCACGGGCTATGGAATAGAAGCAACGGTGTCTGAACATTTGGTTCATATTGGTGCAGATCGATATATGGAAAAACTAGGTTTGAATCCTAATGTTTTTTCTCAATTTTCGGATCGTTTGGGAGAAGAAGGAAAAACCCCTCTCTATGTTGCGATTGACCAGAAACTTGCTGCCATTATTGCTGTAGCAGATCCAATTAAAGAATCAACATTTGCTGCAATTGAAGCGTTACATCAGTTAGGTTTAAAGGTTGCCATGATTACAGGTGATAACCGTCATACAGCTCAAGCGATTGCAAAAAAACTAGGTATTGATGAGGTTATTGCAGAAGTCTTACCAGAAGGTAAAATAGAGGCCGTTAAAAAATTAAAAAATCAATATGGTAAACTCGCATATGTTGGAGATGGCATTAATGATGCCCCTGCACTTGCAGAAGCAGATATTGGTTTAGCAATAGGTACAGGTACAGACGTAGCTATTGAAGCTGCTGATGTGGTTTTGATGTCTGGCAACCTGAAAGGAGTGCCAAATGCTATCGCTTTAAGCAAAGCGACTATAACCAATATTCGTGAAAATTTATTTTGGGCATTTGTTTACAATGCAGCTCTGATTCCTATTGCAGCAGGTGTACTTTATCCGCAATTTGGACTGCTACTTTCTCCTGTATTTGCTGCTGGTGCAATGGCTCTCTCGTCAATATTTGTACTAGGAAATGCTTTACGATTAAAACGTTTTAAAGCCCCCCTTGCAATTATTTAAGTTTAAATAAAAAAACCTGCAGATTCGATGCAGGTTTTTTTTAGAGATAATCAATCGCGTCTTATTTGGCTTTACGCTCTTTTTCAATCAGGTAATTCACCACCTGAATTACTTTGGCATCATTGCCCTGCACAATATATTTACCATTCACGGTCACCGCTGGTACACCGCTTAACTGATATTGAGCAGTCAAATTTTTTGCCTGAGCAATTTTTGACGAAATCGGGAATGATTTATAAGTCGTGTTAAATTTCTCTTCAGAAATACCATAACGGGTATAGAACTTGGCCAATTGTGCCTGTTCTAAAATTGGACGCTGCTTGTCATGAATATCATGGAATAACTGTAAATGTGCTTTTTGACGCACACCCAGGGCTTCTGAAACATAATAAGCACGTGCAGCCTGTTCCCAAAGCGGGTTCATTGCAGCAGGTGTACGTACAAAACGGATATCTTTGGGTAATTTTTTCAACCAGTCCTGCATATGCGGTTCCAACGTGAAACAGTGACCACAGCCATACCAGAAGAATTCACGTACCTCAATTTTGCCCGGTTTTTCGACTTTGACTGGTTTTGCGACCACCTGATAGTCCTGACCTGCCACAAAATTGGCCATAGCACTACCTGAAAAGGCCAAAACAGATGCGGCAACAGCTCCTAAAAGGAATTTTTTCATTGGGATTATCGTCCTCTAAATCATTATGCTTAGTGTATGGGTTCACTATAAATCAATTATGCCGGTTCCGTTTTCATGCTGCGAACTTTTGTGCTATCAGAACCGCTACATTAAAGTATGCGACTGATTTTAAGTCAGTTAATATGGCCATTCGACCGCTATGTGTTTTTAGATAATCACAAAAGTTAAACTTTGAGTAATAAAAACGGTTATAATTTCTACGATTAAAACGTAGTGGTCAAACCTACAGTAAATATTAACTTCTTACTATTCTCTTCAGTAACAGCCGCGTGGCTCTGAGAATGATCTTCTGACATACAATAGTTTCCTTATTCTATTTACGATTAGCTGAGAGACTTGAGTAAGCCTCAATATTTCTGCTAAAAATTGCTTACTATAATTGGTCAAGAAGCTTTCTTTTCATTTATCCACCGGGACAATATTGGTAATAAAACCAACATAAGAAGGGTTGATGAGATAATCCCTCCAATAACCACATTTGCTAGTGGGCACTTTACTTTTTTCTCCAATTCCAATGCCTCCCTAACTAATTAGAGAGTTTTAAGCATTATTACATGAATCTTTCCAGTACTATTGTTGCAAATATACTAAGTTGCATATTTATTCCTGCCTATGTATAGGAGCATATGTAACCCTAAAGTTTAAAATAGTCTTTTCGGATTATTTAAAAATGGTAAAGAATAAATTAAAAACAATAAATATATTTATCATTCGATTTAAAAAAATTAATTAATCTTAGTTACACCATACTAAAAATAACTAATTTTTAGTTTTCCTAGTTATATGTGCTTCATTATAATTTTGAATTAATTCTCTTCACACCCTTTGCTTTTTTCATTGTTAATTATTTCTAAATTTTTCTCTAAGAAACGAAGTCCCCCATCAGCAAAACTACTGGTTGAAAAAACTATAGTAAAAATAACTAAAACAATCTTCATATATATATTATTGAATCTAATCATATCTTGGACCAAAAAATAATTTCTTCATATACTAATTCCTAGATATATACACCTAAATGACAACCAAATTACAAATTTGTAATTTGGTTAAGGTTTGTCCTAAAAAAAATAAATTAATACTATTTTAACAAAGATAAGTCGTTGCTGAAAAATTTGAATTGTAAGGGATTTAATTATTGCTAAATCAAAAATTTATAGGCCGGAAACTTTGTGATTCTTTGCTTTCTGCACTTATTATTTAATCAATGTTTCACGATTTTCATCGTGAAACTAAGTCTATTCGCAAATTTCAATGAGTTACTCACTGTCTTTTAAATAGCGGTATACCGCCTGGCGACTAATTCCAAATGCCTGGCCTAATGCCATTTTTGAAGGGTACTTCCCCTCCTTCCATGCCTGCCGTAAAGCTTCAGCTTGGTCGGGTTTTAATTTATGTACCCGGCCTTTGTACTTTCCTTGAGTAGAGGCTAGTTTAATTCCTTCCTTTTGCCGTTCTAAAATGATCTCACGTTCGAACTGTGCAAAAGCACCCATCAGTTGCAGCATCAAATTATCCATCGGGGTGGATTGGGCCGTAAAAGTAATATTTTCTTTTACAAACTGGATGGCAATCCCTCGTTTGACCAGTTTATCCACTTCAGTCACCAAATCTTTTAAGCTTCGCGCAAAACGATCCATGGAATGTACTATCACCCGGTCTCCTTCCCGGACATAATTCAACATTTCCTGAAATTTCGGTCGGTCGGTATTTTTACCTGAAGCACGGTCAACAAAAATGGCACTGTTGCAAATAGAGATTTGAGTCGATGAAGTTCCTTTTTAAAAGTGCTTAGAGACCGAAAACCCTGTTGATTAGACACACTTCACCCTGAGGCTGACCATAATAAAATGACGATGCTTGTCCTTTACGTAGTGCACGCATGACTTCAATACCTTTAATTGTGGCATAAGCAGTCTTCATAGATTTGAATCCTAATGTGGCCCTGATGATTCGCTTTAACTTACCATGATCACATTCAATGACATTATTTTTATACTTAATCTGCCTGTGCTCAATATCTACTGGACATTTTCCTTCTCGCTTTAATCGTGATAAAGCATGGCCATAGGTCGCTGCTTTATCTGTATTGATGACCCGTGGAATTTGCCATTTTTTCACCGTATTGAAGATCTTTCCTAAA
>NZ_LSOD01000030.1:59629-69717 GCF_001592855.1 Acinetobacter sp. BMW17 | reverse complement strand
CAATAGGCTGATTTACTGTTCCGTCTAGCGGAAAGGTAAAAGTCAATCGTATGACCACGTTGATCAACTGCACGATACAGGTAAGTCCATCGCCCCTTCACTTTGATATAAGTCTCATCCATATGCCATGAATGTAAATCTGTAGGATTACGCCAATACCAGCGTAAGCGTTTTTCCATTTCTGGAGCATAACGCTGAACCCAACGATAAATTGTGGTGTGGTCAACATTCACACCTCGTTCAGCGAGCATTTCTTGAAGTTCACGATAGCTGATGCCATATTTACAATACCAACGAACAGCCCAAAGAATGATTTCACCTTGAAAGTGCCGACCATGGAAGGGATTCATCTGCTGTATCTCGAAATAAATAAGATATTTAGCTTATCATGTCAGCCTATTTGCAACAGTGCCACATCAGCTACAAAAACTCTCCAAAGAAGACTTACAGCAGGCTGTTTTAAATGAGGTTAAATAACTTACATAAGTTATTTAACTTACTCATTATTAATATCTAAGCATTGAGCAAATTGTCTCTCTTAACTAATGAAAGCAGCTTTGTTGCAAAAACCGACCTCTAAAAGCTTATTCAACAATATAATTCTAAGATGGATAAGCCCACAGCTAAAACTCACTGTATAAACAATTGGGTCACCAACAATACAGCTTTAATTAATCGTGGAAAATAACATTTGCTTTTTATTCAAAAACTTAATGGTACACTCAACCAAAAGACAAACATAGTCAAAATCAAACTTATTCCGACACAGCTATTCAATACTGTTTAATGATCAAATCTTTATTTCATCTTTCTTTGCTTCTGGTCACAGGCTCTGTTCAAAGTCCCATTAAACAGTGTGGTCTAAATTAGGCAGCTCCAAATATCAATGATACCCAAGTTGTAATTTAAATTTGAGTAGCTATTGGAATTTTTAAATCCTTGTGCAACAAAGCCATATAAAACCTATCGATGTGTAAAAATAGCTAAGTCATTAATATAATTAAGAAGAAATTTACAGTAGTTTTAAATTAAGAATAAGATTTAAATTAATCAAAAAGTTAACATAATTTTAAAAAAATGAGTCGTAATTTGCATTTATCTTTAATTTTGTCTACAATTTGCGCACCAAACTGGTACATTATCAACAATTACCCTCATCTTTTCGGGAAGATTTTGAATGAAAAATATTACAATTATCGCAGCTGTAACCATGTTAGCTATGAGTGCAGCAAATGCAGCAGATGGTACAATTACGATCAACGGATTAGTAACAGATAAGACATGTGACATCGTTACTCCCCAAGGTAAAGACTTCACTGTAACTTTACCTACAGTTTCTCGACAAACCCTTGCTAAAGTTGGTGACGTAGCTGGCCGTACTCCGTTCACCATTCAGCTCGATAACTGTTCAGAAGGTAAGGTTGCTACTTATTTTGAACCAGGTGCTACTGTTGATTTCACAACTGGCCGCCTAAATAACCAAGATGCTAGTGGTGCGAAAAACGTACAAGTTCAACTGTTAGGTTCAAATAATCTATTCATTCCATTAAAAGCTGCAGGTGCAAATGGCGCTCAAGAAAACTCTCAATGGGTTGATGTTGCTGACCAAGGTTCTGCAGACTTGAACTACTATGCTGAATACTATGCAACTGATGCTTCTACAGCAGGAAAAGTAACAACTTCTATTCAATATACAATTATTTATCAATAATTTATAGCGTATAGCTGAGAGCTTGTGCTGCTATTTGCATAAGCTCACTTGTTAAGATTTGTTTGAGAAAATATATCATGCACTTTAAGTCATCCCTTTTCAAAACTGCACTTTTAGCTTGTTTTGTGCCATTTACTGCAACAAATGCCGAGATTATTATTCATGGCACACGTGTAATCTACCCTTCAGATGCTCGTGAAATCACTTTACAAGTGAGCAATAATGGTAACAAACCTGCACTTGTACAAGCTTGGATTGATGAAGGTGATGCGAAAAGTACTCCAGACCAATCTCAAGCCCCTTTTATGATTACTCCCCCAATTTCACGGGTAGATAGTCAAAAAGGCCAAACTTTAAGAATTTCAGCTTTACCAAAAACTGCAAACTTATCTCAAACTAAAGAAACCTTGTATTGGTTGAATATTTTAGATATTCCTCCCAAACCTAGTGCAAAAACTACAAATGACGTACCAGATAATTTCTTACAATTAGCAATCCGCTCGCGCATTAAGTTTTTTTATCGCCCAAATGAAATTAAAGGGGATTCTGGTGCTGCTCCCTCTAAACTTCAATGGACAGTGTTAGGTGACCAACTTAAGGTAAAAAATCCTACGCCATTTCATATTACATTGACATCTATCAATCAGAACAACGCTGGTCAGCGCACAGACTTAATTAAAGAAGGTTTAATGCTAAAACCTTTTTCTGAGGACAGTATCAAGTTGAAAGGAGGCAATACCTCCCAAATGGTTTTCACCAGCATCAATGACTACGGTGGTCGTGTGGAGTTACCAATTCGTGTGCAATAACACGATTCAAAAATAAGTAAATTTACTTAAAACACACCTATTTCAATTAATAGGCGGACATCTTCATGCAAAAAAAACAACAAAGTCTTAAATGGGTTAAACATCACATTAGCTACTATATTGCGTTTGGTGTTATTACACTCAGCATGCCCGCACTTGTTCATGCATCAGAAACAGAAGATAAAGTAAGTGTTGCAGAAGAAGCAGAATTTGACTCCGCTTTTTTAATGGGTGATGCCAAAAAAATTGATATTGACCGCTTTAAATTTGGTAATCCAATTTTACCTGGTGAATATAGCCTAGATGTTTATGTGAATGATAATTGGTTTGGTAAACATCGTATGGTATTTAAGGCTTTAGATAATAAAGAAAATGCCTTTACCTGTTTTACTCAAAAAAACTTAATTGAATATGGTGTTAAACCAGAGGCTTTAATTCAACAAAATGAAGCACTCAACATCAACCCTTGTCAAAAAATTGAACAATGGGTTGAGGATGCATACTACGAATTTGATCAATCTAAATTGAGAATAGATATTTCAATTCCTCAAATTGTGATGCAGAAAAATGCGCAAGGTTATGTCGATCCAAGTGTATGGGATCGTGGTATTAATGCGGCATTTCTTTCTTATAATGCCAGCGCATTTAAAACATTTGATCAAATGCAAGGACATCAAGAACGAACCACTGCATTTACCTCAATTAATGCGGGTGCCAACCTAGCAGGCTGGCAATTCCGCCACAATGGTCAGTGGCAATGGCGAGACCACGATCAAGATAATAACGATGCATCAACAAATAAACAAAGTAGCTATGATGCTGTTAGTACTTATGTTCAGCGTGCTTTTCCCAACTACAGAGCCGTCCTAACTTTAGGTGATAGCTATACTGATGGTGAAATTTTCGACTCATTTGGCTATCGCGGTGCTGACTTCTCTAGTGATGACCGTATGCTACCAAACAGCATGCTGGGTTACGCACCACGTATTCGAGGAAATGCCAAAACACATGCAAAAGTGGAAGTACGCCAACAAGGTCAACTCATTTATCAAACAACTGTCGCCCCTGGCAGTTTTGAAATTAATGACCTCTATCCAACAGGCTTCGGTGGTGAACTAGAAGTATCCATTTTAGAAGCTAACGGTGAAATTCAACATTTCAACGTACCTTATGCATCTGTAGTACAAATGCTCCGACCAGGAATGAGCCGTTATTCAATCACCACAGGGCAATTCCGAGATAACGATATTGACCTTGATCCATGGATTATTCAGGCTAAATACCAAAAAGGCATTAACAACTATATTACTGCGTTTACGGGTGTGCAGAGCACAGAAGATTATAGAGCTGTGACTTTAGGAAGTGCTTTTTCAACTCCAATTGGTGCAGTTTCGCTAGACGTCACACACTCACAGGCAGACTTTAAAAAACGTGACAATGAAATAGGACAAAGTTATCGATTAAGTTACAGTAAGCTCATTAACCCGACTAATACTAATTTAACATTAGCAGCTTACCGTTATTCAACCGAGAATTTTTACAAACTTCGTGATGCATTAATAATTCAAGATCTCGATGAAAAAGGGATCAGTTCAAGCTATGTTGGCAAACAGCGGAGTGAGTTTCAAATCACATTAAACCAAGGTTTGCCGAATAAATGGGGGAATTTTTATGCTACGGGCTCATGGAGTGATTACTGGAATCGTCAGGAGACAACACGACAGTATCAAATAGGTTACAGCAATACCTATAGCGCTTTAACGTACGGACTTTCCGCGACTAGACGTACTGTTGAAGACACGGCAACAAAGCTGATTACCAATGATACGGAATATATGCTGACATTATCACTGCCATGGACATTCAAAAAGAATTCAGTCAATTTAAACTCAATCACAACTCGTGACAGCACAACGGTCGGAATGAGCGGCCTACTTGGTGACCGATTCAATTATGGGGCTTCTATTACTGACACCTATGGCGATAACCCTAGTATGAACATGAATGCTCAATACCGTACCAATTTTACTACAGTGGGTGGCTCATATAGTATTTCTGATCAATATCAGCAAGCTATGCTTTCTGCACGAGGCAATATTGTTGCACACACTAAAGGCATTTTACTTGGCCCAGATCAAGGACAAACCATGGTCTTAGTCCATGCACCTGATGCAGCAGGTGCAAAAGTCAATAATGCAACAGGCCTAACGGTAAATAAGTCTGGCTATGCTGTCATTCCATATGTTACGCCTTACCGTTTAAATGACATCACACTAGATCCTCAGAACATGTCATCAGATGTGGAACTTGAAGAAACCAGTCAACGTATTGCACCTTATGCAGGGGCGATTACTCAGGTTAGCTTTGCAACTAAAACAGGTAAAGCCATTTATATTCATGGACTAACGCCTGAAGGAAAAACGCTACCATTTGCAGCTGAGGCATATAATTCAGACGGAGAGAATATAGGTATAGTCGCTCAAGGTAGTATGGTTTACATACGTACTAATCAAACAGCCGATACGATTACCGTAAAATGGGGCGATGACATCAGTGAACAATGTCGTATTGAATATAACGTAAGTAAGCAAGCTTCGAATGAAAAACTAAAAATGATTACTACAGAGGGTATTTGTCAATGAAACTTAAAATTGTAAATACACTGTTACTGTTGATTGGCACAATTTCAATAAGCGAAGTTTATGCCTCTTGTGATCCAGAAAGAGGTTTTAAATCACAAGATGTGAGCATGGCGGTCGGACGTGTAGTTGTAAGACCAAGTGATGCTGTAGGTAGCGTACTTCGAAAAGCAACCTTCCCTATTTCTTCTAATGGCTCAACAATATATTGTGATTGGTGGAGTCCACCCTCAGCTATTAATGCAATACTAACTCAAAACTATCCCATAAGTTCTGTTGGAAGCTCAGTTTATAGCACCAATATTCCTGGCATCGGCATACGATTATATCGTGAAGCTGAAGGAGCTTCAGGTTTCTCAGGTTATTATCCGTATAGACGAGCACTCCAACAAGGCAAAAGATACTCATTAGCCGATGGCTATTTTGTCGTCGAAATTGTAAAAACAGCACAAACGACAGGCTCTGGTACGCTCGTGCCTGGACGCTATAGTAGCTACCATATAGATGAATATCCCAACAAACCGCTATTAACCAGTACTGTATACGGCAATGCCATTACAATCGCATCTTCTTCATGTGAAATTCAAGGAAGTATTAATAAAGTAGTGCAATTACCCACAGTAAATAAAGCTGATTTTAAAGGTATTGGATCAACACAAGGCGAGCAAGTATTTGATCTCAATATTTTATGTAATGGTGGAAAAAACCCGACAGGATATGAAGAAAGTAATAAAATTAGCTTAAGTTTTGACTATACATCTTTAGCAAATACCAATAATCAAGTCCTTATGAACACAGCCCCAATTAGCACACGTGCAAAAGGTGTGGGCACACAAATCGTTTGGGATTATCAAAAGCAAAATAAAGTGATTGCTAAGGGGGATAAATTAACTCTTGGCACTCTAAGCTCAAACCAAACTCTCCAATACAGTGTTCCAATGAAGGCTCGTTATTATCAAACTGAACAAACTGTATCACCAGGGACAGTCAGAGGAATGGCAACCGTCACAATAGAATACGATTAATAGAACTACATCACAATTTATATATTTTTTTTATAAGTTAAGGATTTTCTTGTTGCTTTTAATAATATAGATATGTATTTTTTAACTAAAACATCTCGGAACGGGGAAAAGAGATGATGTTAAATAAGTATATAACTATTATTTTCACAATTTTTTTATGCAGTGGCAGTGAACTGAGTTATGCACAAAAAATTAACTTTCAGGGCTCTATTTCAGAATTTACCTGTAATCACAATAGCTCCAATAAACTTTGTAAAGATATTCAAAAAAAAATTGAAAGTATTAAATCACAAAAGGGTTATCAGAGTAATGTAACTTCAAATAATTCAAATTCTGTTGCCAATATCACTATTACTCATACAGACAAATCACATAAAGTTATTGTTCTAAGCTATCACTAATTTTTCATAAGATAGTGATCCTAGCCCAAATAATGAACATACAGTCTCTCTGGTGAGAGTGTAAAGTTACCTTTGGGTCTATATAAACATGGCTAAAAGTCTTTAACTAAGAATTCATTTACGAGGTAAAGGCTCAGCTAATTGACTTTATGGCTGTAAGTTATGTTGTGTGAAATTGTCAGAATGGCTTGATCTAATGGACATACATCAACTATCAAAATAGTTGAACAGTTAACCGACGGATTGCAAGAAAAACTCTGCGCCAATCGTGAGACTATATTAACCATGAACTTAATAGCAAACTGAAAGTTCAGGATGTTTATTTAGTGACTTATCATCATAGAATTAATCCGATGATTAAAACTATAGAGGCTTCGGTTAAATATTATTCAACTTATTTATTATCAACATATTCGATCAGAATTTTATACACACTAATTCTGTCTTTATACAATGTTTTTTTTATAACCATATCAATCTCAGCCTTGCTCCAATTATGTTTTCTAGCTCTACAAATAAATGAAGACTGTAAAATGAATGAATGTTCACCTTTCCTCAAATAAAGGTTTTTAACTTTTTTAGCCATAAAAACAATAAACTCAATAATTCCAAGTAATATCCAGCTATATGAAGCATAAAATATCACTTCAAAAATAATAAAACACACACTTTATTAAGGATAAGTAATAAATATAGTAAATATTTAACTTTTTCTAAATAGACCCACACCATATAGAATACACATAAACTATACAGATCTGTATATTTTTTATTGAAAAGTATACAAAAACTATCATATAATGTGATCAATGTAACTTAATTTCTGGTGAGATCTTATTTTAAGATCTCGTTCTCCACACCCAATTTCTCTTCCCCAAGGGAAATTGGTTTTTTTTAAAAGCTTAAATATAAAGATACTTTAAGGTTAGAAATATAAAATGAAAATTTATGAAATGATTTTTCATAAAGGAGTTTATGAGAAAACAAATTTATTTTATAAAATAAATAACAAGTGTTCACGAAAGCATTTTATTGAACAGATAAGGTTAGAAATTAATAATGAGCTGAATAATTTTAAGATAAAGTGTGACTCAGATCATAAAAATGATTTATTATCATTGCTTAATCTTGTTCATAAAGAAAGTCACATTGATATTAATAATATGGCTAAAGATTTTATACAGAACTCAAATGCAGAAATTGATCAATATGTTTTTTTAGAAATAAAAGAACATGACGTTTTAAGTATTTAACATAAAATCTATTATGTGAATAAAAAATGTTAGAACCCATTTAAAGTGTCTATATTCTCACCAATAAAAATGTCTGGTTTATGATGATTTTTATCACCATGGACTGGATATAAAATATAGATGCTGATCACTATGTCTGACAAAGAAATTCAACGTCTTGCAGTTCTGCAAGACGTTCGAGATCATCGTATTACCCAAGTCCGTGCTGCTGAAATCCTGAATCTTTCCACCCGTCAAATTACCCGGTTATTGCAGAAGCTCAATCAAGATGGTGTTTCAGGCATGACGCATGCCAGTCGTGGTCAACCGGGCCATCATCGCCATGACGATTTATTAAAATCGCAATGTCTTTCCATTATTTCTGAACATCTGCTGGGCTTTGGACCTACCTTGGCGCATGAGAAGCTCAGCAGCATGTTTGACCTGAATATCCCGGTAGAAACGGTTCGGCGCTGGATGACTGCAAATGACCTTTGGATTCCGCGATCCAAACGTCTAAAACGCCCATGCCAGCCACGCTATAACCGTGATTGCTTCGGTGAGCTGATCCAGATTGATGGCTCATATCATGACTGGTTTGAAGGAAGAGCCACCAAATGCTGTTTGCTGGTTTATATCGATGATGCTACCGGCAAGCTGTTGCATCTACGCTTTTGTGAGGCTGAAACGACCTTTGACTATATGCTTTCAACCCGAGCCTACATTGAGCAATACGGCAAGCCCTTGGCCTTTTACAGCGATAAACACTCGGTATTCAGAGTGAACCAGAAATCGAGCCAGGACAGCAAGATCACGCAATTTGGCCGGATTCTGAATGAGTTAAACATTGATATTATCTTTGCCAACTCACCACAGGCTAAAGGTCGCGTAGAACGCGCGAATAGAACCCTTCAAGACCGTTTGATCAAGGAGATGCGTCTGGAAGGCATCAGTTCAATTGCCGAAGCCAATGCCTGGTTACCCTGCTTTATTGAGCATTTCAACCAGAAGTTCGCCAAGTGTGCGCGAAATTCAAAGAACTTACATCGTCCGCTAACAGAGTCTGATGCTGAGCTGGAGGATATATTCACCTGGCAGGAACCGCGTAAGGTCACCAAGAACCTGACGATTACCTATGACAAGTGTATTTATCTGCTTGAACCGACAGAGCTGAATCATAAGCTTGTTGGGCAATACATTTCATTTCTGGAGTACCCGGATGGCACTGTGGCGATCATGCATGAAGGACGGAAGATCAACTATAGTGTCTTCAATAAACTGGCTGGACTACAGCAAAATGAGATTGTTGAGAATAAACGGTTAGGTTCAGTCCTGGCGCATATTCAACAGCAGCATGAAGAACTAGAAAAACAGAATAAACGTTCCCGGGCCAAGAAAAGTATGCCAAGTCGTAAAGCTCAGAAAGCTGTTGTTGAACAAAGAAACTTAAATCCTGTGCTTGACTCTTGTGGTTAAAAACAGGACATTTTAAATGGTTTATCGCATAGACATTTTAATTGGTGAATAACAAAAAATGGGAGCTTATAGCTCCCATTTTTATCGTTACACATTGAATTCTATATGTTTTCCTGTTGGAAGATCTACATCAATACGGAGCTTTCCACCCATCGCTTCAACATATTTTTTCATGGTCGAAATCTTAAGGTCATTGCCACGGTTTTCAATTGCTGAAAGAGATGGCTGTTTGACTCCAAGGATTTCAGCCAATTCTTCACGAATAAGATGGATCTGAGTTTATAAAAGTAGCTCATCAGCTATTTTCTGAATACGTACTTGATTCTCTGGAAAGCGACTAACCAATAATTCCTGTAAGGTCTTAACCATTAGATCACAATATGTCGAGCCTTTTTACATTGGGTTGTGCGTTATACCGTTAGAGTTCGACCCATTCCTTGAGCAATTTTCTTATTCTTATTTTTGGAAACATCCCGTTCCCTTATTTCTCATCATAGGACTAAGATTTTAGTTATCCAATCCGCAAGTTTTCTAAATTTATGTACGCTTTGGCTTACAAAGTTGGCCTATTTTATCCCAAGAGTTGTCCGCAGAAATTGGGGATTATTTGTGAAGTGTGACCATTGAGAAATCAGGAAAAAACGCAAAAATGAATGTTTTTTGATCAATTTTATTGGCTAAAAGTTACAGATTTGCTTAATAAAAAGCCGACTTGTTTCCAAGTCGGCTTTTTAGGTTTTGCGCCCTAATTTTTTATAGCATAACTTCTTGAAATATAAAACTATTTTTAGATGC
>NZ_LSOD01000030.1:3312-59619 GCF_001592855.1 Acinetobacter sp. BMW17 | reverse complement strand
AATTGGTTGTACGATAGATTTTAGGTGTGGGCTTATTCATTTGAGAATTATATTGTGGAATAAGCCTTTAGAGATAGGTTTGTGCAACAAAGCCCCATGTCTTTAATAATTAATTCTTCCACGCCACACCTCTAATAAAAATAAACCCCACTTAACAGTAGGGTCTTTTTACAACAATTTCAATGACTTTAATCTCCCCTAGCCCCTCTTTTTAAAGAGGGAAACTCCCTCCTTTTTCAAAGGTGAGGAATATATTCCGTAAGGGGAGGATTTAAAGAATTACATCAAGCCACATTACCTTCCAAGAAATCCTGTGCAAAGCGCTGTAACACCCCACCCGCTTCATATACAGACACTTCCTCTTCGGTATCTAAACGACAAGTGACAGGCACTTCAACAATTTCACTCTTGCCTTCATCCGTTGAACGCTCAATCACTAAATTCAAAGTTGAACGTGGCGCAATATTACCAATCACGCTATAAAGTTCCGTACCATCCAAACCTAAAGTTTTACGGTTTACACCCGCTTTAAACTCAAGAGGCAATACGCCCATACCCACCAAGTTGGTACGGTGGATACGCTCAAAACCTTCAGCGACAATTGCTTCCACGCCCGCAAGACGCACACCTTTTGCAGCCCAATCACGGCTTGAACCCTGACCATAATCCGCACCCGCAATAATAATTAACGGCTGCTTACGATTCATATAAGTCTCAATCGCTTCCCACATACGCATTACTTCACCTTCAGGCTCAACACGTGCTTTCGAACCTTGCTTGATCGTACCGTCCGCACGAACCACCATTTCATTAAACAATTTCGGATTGGCAAAGGTCGCACGTTGTGCCGTCAAATGGTCACCACGATGTGTTGCATACGAGTTAAAGTCTTCTTCAGGTACACCCATTTTATGCAGATATTCACCTGCTGCCGAATCCATCATAATTGCATTCGATGGCGATAAATGATCCGTGGTGATATTGTCAGGTAAAATCGCAAGCGGACGCATATTTGACAATGTACGAGGTGCAGCTAAAGCCCCTTCCCAGTACGGCGGACGGCGGATATAGGTACTTTGCGGACGCCAGTCATATAAAGGACTTGCTGCTTTTTCAGTAACACCCAAATCAAACATTGGAATATACACTTTACGGAATTGTTCAGGTTTCACCGCTTCTTTAACCAATGCATCAATTTCTTCATCAGAAGGCCAAATGTCTTTCAGGTAAATTGGATTACCGTCTTTATCTGTACCTAATGCATCTTTTTCGATGTCAAAACGAATTGTTCCTGCAATCGCATAGGCTACAACCAGCGGAGGTGATGCCAAGAACGCTTGTTTTGCATAAGGGTGGATACGACCATCGAAGTTACGGTTACCCGAAAGTACCGCAGTTGCATACAAATCACGGTCAATAATTTCTTGTTGTAGTTTAGGATCTAAAGCACCAGACATCCCGTTACAGGTGGTACATGCATACGCCACAATACCAAAACCGAGTTTTTCCAAGTCGTCCAACACACCTGCTTCTTCCAAATACAATGCTGCGGCTTTAGAACCTGGTGCAAATGATGATTTCACCCACGGTTTGCGGGTTAAGCCCAATTCATTGGCTTTACGTGCCAATAAGCCCGCAGCAACGGTATTACGTGGGTTTGATGTATTGGTACAAGAGGTAATCGCAGCAATAATCACAGCACCATCAGGCATTAAACCATCGGTACGATTTTCAACAACACCTGCAATGCCTTTTTCTTTTAAATCCGCAGTTGATACACGAGCATGTGGGTTTGATGGGCCTGCAATATTACGTGTTACCGTTGAAAGATCGAAGCGAAGTACACGTGGATATTCCGCTTGTTTCATATCTGATGCCCAAAGACCAATTTCTTTGGCATAGTTTTCAACCAGTGCAACTTGCTCAGCTTCACGACCTGTCAAGGTTAAATAATCAATCGTGTTTTGGTCGATATAGAACATTGCCGCAGTTGCGCCATATTCAGGGGTCATATTGGAAATCGTGGCACGATCACCTACAGACATGCTGTCCGCACCTTCACCAAAGAACTCAAGGTACGCACCAACTACACGTTCTTTACGTAAGAATTCAGTCAATGCTAAAACGATATCGGTTGCTGTGATCCCCGCTTGACGTTGTCCAACAAATTCAACACCGATAATATCGGGTAAACGCATCCACGATGCACGACCGAGCATCACATTTTCAGCTTCTAAACCACCGACACCAATCGAAATCACACCAAGTGCATCGGTATGTGGCGTGTGTGAGTCTGTACCGACACAAGTATCTGGGAATGCCACACCTTCACGGCTTTGCACCACAGGAGACATTTTCTCCAAGTTGATTTGGTGCATGATGCCATTACCCGCAGGAATCACATCAACATTTTCAAAGGCTGTTTTTGTCCATTCGATGAAATGGAAACGGTCTTCATTACGACGGTCTTCAATGGCGCGATTTTTCTCAAAGGCATCGGGATCAAAACCACCGTATTCCACAGCTAAAGAGTGATCGACAATCAACTGTGTTGGCACCACAGGATTCACTTTGGATGGGTCACCGCCTTGGTCTGCAATCGCATCACGTAAACCTGCAAGGTCAACCAATGCCGTTTGTCCAAGGATGTCATGGCAGACGACGCGAGCTGGATACCAAGGGAAATCGTGATCTTGTTTTGAGAAAATCAGTTCTTTTAGTGACTGCTCCAAAATGGCAGGATCACAACGACGCACTAACTGTTCAGCCAATACTTTTGAAGTGTATGGAAGTTTTGCATAAGCGCCTGGCTGAATCTGTTCAACGGCTTCTCGCACATCAAAGTATTCTAGCTGGGTGCCTTGCAGTGGTTTGCGGTGATTATTGTTCATAGCGTTCCTGCCTTTGGTGTTTCATTTTTCTTCACTGTCTTTACTAGACAATTCATCTTTGTCTGCTAGGCATACTACACTGTCGAAAACCTATTTCCCAAATTACTTATATTTCATAAACTTAGATATAAAAACAGGGTTTTTTGAAATATTTAGTTACATTAACTTTTAAATATTTACGCTAAATATGATTTTTTCTGAAAAATAGCGGAAAATAGCTCTCATTCTTTAGTATTAGATTTTAAGGTAGGCGAGCAATTCATGAGCGATCTAGCTTTCTCCTCTTTCACTTTAATTGGTGTAGATGCCCTCAAATTTTTACAAGGCCAAGTGACGGTCAACGTTGAAGCTTTAGCTGAAAATACAACGCAATACACCGCCATTTGTGACTTGAAAGGCCGTATCCACTTTGGCTTGTGGTTGACAAAACGCAATCCTGAGCATTTTGAAATTGTCACCACACAAGACCAGTCGGAAGAGTTTGCAAAGCACATTAAAAAGTTTGGCGCTTTCTCTAAAATGAAACTTGAACCTGTGGGTTCAGTTTTCCCAACCTTTACGCAAGACCGTACCACCTTTTCTGCTGAGCCTACCGATATTGCTGCATGGCAAGTGCAAGCCATTACTCATGGTGAGGCATTTATTGACCAAAGCATTGAGCATATGTTTCAACCTCAAGAACTTCGGTTACACCAGCGTGGAGGGGTACACTATGACAAAGGCTGTTATTTGGGACAGGAAGTGATTGCACGTTTATGGTTTAAAGCTAAACCTAAAGCATGGTTACATTTAATTCAGGGTACAGGCAGTGCACCTGCGCAAGCTGAACAGTTGAATAAAGGTATTCAAGTGGTGAACAGCGCTGCGATTGATGGCGGTTATATCGCGTTGGTGGTGGCACGTCCTGAGTCTTTGACCGAACTGGATGTGACGGTTTTAGACTTACCAGAACGCTTAAATGGTGATGTGGCGAGACCTGCTTAAGTCTTTAAATTTTATATTATTATGATAAATGAGCCTCTAAAACTTATTCTTGGTTTTGGGGGCTTTTTTAAACTTAGAGCGATGAGGAATATTTCTTCCTCACATAATAAACCACACCGCCCTTATCATCAGAAAAATAAAAGGAATTTGCATCTATACGGTAAATATCTGCAGGTCGACCATACACATTTTTACCCACTAAAAAACCATCCATAAAGGTTTCAAGTTTTTGCCCTTTACGCATAATCACAATTTTATAACCATGACCAATCGTGGCATCCGTAGAACCATGCAGAGCCACTAAAAAAGTATTTTTAATGAGGTCATCCGTATTTGGATCATCAAAATAGTCAAAGCCTAGTGCAGATGAATGCGCAGGAAAATAAGCGTAAGGAGATGGTACATTTTTACATCCTGTTGGACGTTTAAATTTTGGGTCTGCTAAAATTTTACCATTCGACGAATAACAAGATGGCCAACCATAATCTGCATCACGCTTGAGTGCATAAAAAGCTTCATCAGGTTTATGTTTACCCAAATGGTCTGCACCTTGATTGGTGGCAAATAAAAATTTACCCACCCATTTCAAACCGACAGCATTACGCAAGCCTGTGGCATAAATCTTTTGTTCAGAACCATCGGGGTTCATTTCTAAAACTGTCGCTCGAACTTTTTCTTTCTCAGTACAAGCATTACAACTGGAACCGGCTGAAACATAAATTTTACCGTTCCCACCTACTGCAATGGTTCGTGTTAGATGCCAGCCACCATATTTATAACTTAGACCATAATCAGGAAAAGTCGCTAAAACTTCGGTTTTGTACGTGGGTTTCATCTCACCTTGGGTAAATTTCCGTCGGGTGAGCTGATGCGTTTCAGCCAAATACAGCCAATCTTGTCCTGAAGAATCGGTATAAAATTGGACTGAATTTGGATTCTTCAAACCTGTCATATAAGGAATAATTTTGCCGAATTTTCCTGTTTCAGCATTCCATTCATCCAAAATATAAACGATGCCTTTTTTATTGTCGGTCAAATCGTGCATATCTGTGACAAATATTCTACCGTCAGGTGCTTTGCTAAAAAAACGAACACGTTTTAAGCCCTCAGCCGCAGGAATGATTTCGTAATTTGCGGGGAGATTTAGAGAAAAGCGCTTCCCATTTTTCAAGCTGATTTGATGAGGCACAAGATTTGGCTGCCCTGCTAAAACTGCCATTGAACCAACTAAACATATGAATAAGATTGAGAATATTTTTATCATTTAGAGACGTCTCGATTCATCTTATGAAAAGTAACCTTCTTTTTTATAGGATATAACTTGAATGATGAGTGCATAGTCAAACGCTTTTGCTAGAAAAACGTATAGGCTCTTCTATACAAACTATTATTTTATATTATCTTTTAGCCTGACCACTGCAAGTATCTTTGCAGTGGGTAAATCCATTCACACTCGTTCTGCGGCTATAAACAGAACATAAAAAATATTGCTTTAACTCTATAGCAAGCATCAGTACTTGGGTAAAAGGCTCATCCAAGGACTTAAACTATTTTTAGAGCCTTATTTAATAGTTCACTCATTTTCAATGAATATGAAATATCAAAAATCATGAAACAGTTTATTCATGTCTTTGCAGAGATAGTCTTTAAATGAAAAGTCTCGTGCATGTTTAGCATCAAATTTTGCGGTCACACCGTCTTTTTCAAAAATATATACACGGTCATCTTTGCTCACTAAAAACTCACCACCTAATTTCATCAATAAGGCATCAATTTTTTCGCCATCTGGAATCGACTCATCGGCCAAAACTTTTAAATAATTTCGCTTAATTGACTTAATAAACATGCTGAACTCACTACTCATTTTCAGCGCTATTTAAACAGAATCTAAGCCAGAATCCTAATAAAACCCGAATCTCATCAGCTACAAATACCAATAACACGTTTCAGACTTTTCCACTGCACAGCACGCGGTTTGTATTGGAAAAAGATATACCGATCAACACAATCAACGGAAATTTGTAAGACCAAGACACAATTCAGATATTTACATTCACACAATTCAACTTATGATGTGAAATGACTCAAAAAAAATACACACATAGATGGACTTATGTGTAAGAAAAAGGTTTATAAAACATGAAGAAAATCGTACTTGCAAGCTTAATTGCACTCTCTAGCCAGCTTGCACTTGCAGCCTCCACTCAAGATACCATCACCCCCGAATTTGCCAAGATTGAAGAAATGGTTAAAGCCAACAATATGGCGGGGGCATATCAAGCGTTAGAAAAACTGGCAAAGTTTGGCAACCCACAAGCCATGTACAACTTGGCTTATTTGACTCAGACTGGCCAAGGCACAGCGAAGAATGAGAAGAAAGCCATTCAGCTCTATCAAGATGCTGCAAACAAAGGCTACCCTGTTGCGCATTATGTGCTTGCGAAAAACTATGTCACGGGTACTTTAGGCTTGCCTCAAGACATTAACAAAGCCAAACAACACTTTGAAGCCGCATCTAAACTAGGCTTTGATGATGCAACCGTTGAATATGCCGTGCTGTTATTTTCTGAAAATAAACCAGAATCTGAAAAGTTAGCCCTTAAGAAACTTGAGCCTTTGGTAAAAAAAGGCAACTATCAAGCCATTCATGCACAAGCCCTGTACGACATCAGCACAGGCTTTAAAAACAAACAAGAAGCACCCATTCAAAAAGGCCTCAACAGCATTCAAGACTTAGCCAAAAAAGGCTATATTCCTGCCCTGATGGCCGTAGGCAATATGTTTACTAATGGCAATATCATTCCGCAGAACTTGCCTGAAGCGAAGAAAATTTTCACCGCTTTAGCCAAGGAAAATGTGCCACAGGCCAAAGAGTCTTTGGCGATGGTTGATAAAATGATTGCCGATCAAGCCAAAGCTCCTGCTGCAACAGCTGCGGTCAAAAAATAAATAGCTTCTTCAAAAAATACTCTCAATTGAGAGTATTTTTTTCACCACCAAAGACCAATCAATACACTAACCACCACAAAACTCAATAGCGTGCTGATCATCAGTGGAGTGAGTGCTTTTTCATTCAAACCATACACTTGCCCAAAAATTCCAAATAGAGACGGCATCGGCAAAGCCGCAATCAAGGTCCCTGCATAAATCATCTTTGGGTCCAATGCAGTCAAATAGGTCAACCCTAAATAGACCAAGAGTGGCATACAAATATTTTTAGACACCACCAGATAAACCGTTTGCAGGTTAAAAGACTGAATAGTGAGACCCACCATTCCCCCACCAATAATAAAGAGCGCTAAAGGTGCAGCAGTCTGGCCTAACATCGCAAACACTTGGTCGATTAAATGTGGAATTTGAATTTCGAAAATCGCACAACTCATACCAAGCATCACCGACAAAAACAGTGGATTTTTAAGTAGCGTAAGAAATGTAGTTTTTAAAATGGAGGCTAAATTGGCCTGTCTTTGTCGCCCTATTTCTGCCAGCGTGAGCATCAATGGAACCAAAAATACACTTTCAATGATCACCACCAATGAAATGTAAATCATCGCTTCACTTCCCATCAGCAGCGTCAAAATCGCTGCTCCCAATAACCCCGTATTGGACATGGATGCACCCAGTGAAAAAACTGCGGCGTGGGTAAAGTGATTCTTAAACAGCTTTTGACCTAAAATAAAAGCCGTAATAAATAAGCCAAAGGTCACAGCGGCATAAACATAAAAATATGACGGATACCAAATTTCATGCAAATCTTTTGAAGCTAAGGCATGCAACAATAAAGCAGGTAACGCAATTTTGATGACAAAAGTACTGATTGCAGTCATTTGCTCTTTAGCGAGCAACTGGATTTTGACAGAGGCAAAACCGAGAAAGAGCAGGAAAAAAACTGGAAAAATTACCGAAAAAATCATTCAAGCTGTTCCTTTTCCAGATGATGTAAGTAAAGACCTATCCTAGGATACACCTTTACTCAGTTGAAATATTTTAAAAGACCAATTGGCGAATATGTGATTAAAACGCAGAAAATAAATCTTTGATCCCGTGTGGCTGACACCGTAAATACTGCGGTGCGATAGAGACTTTCCCACCCAGTTCTGCGGCTGCATGCCACGGCCATCGTGGGTCATACAACATGGCACGCGCAAGACCAATAGCATCGGCTTCTTTTGCTTCTAAAATATGTTCAGCCTGCTTGGCTTCTGTAATCAAGCCCACCGCAATGACTGGAATTTTCACCGCTTGTTTCACTGCATGGGCAAAAGGCACTTGATATTTGGCCTTAATCTGAATGTCTTGTTCCACATGCAAGCCACCACTTGAAACATGAATATAAGCCGCACCGAGTTGCTCCAATGCTTTCGACAGCCCAACCGTTGAATCAATATCCCAACTTTCTGTTGCAGTCGACTCCATCCAGTCGGTAGCAGATAAACGTATACCCACGGGATAGTTTTCAGGAACAGCTTGTTTAATGGCTTGGAACACTTCTAAGGTAAATCGAATGCGGTTTTCAAAACTTCCGCCATATTCATCGGTACGTCGGTTCGAAAGCGGTGACATGAATTGATGCAACAAATAGCCATGGGCTGCATGTAGTTCGATCAGCTCAAAACCTGCATCTACAGCGCGTACTGCAGCACTAGCAAAGTCATCGATGATGTCTTGCATCTCCGTCACACTCAAAGCATGTGGTGCGTGCTCTTCGGGCTTAAAGGGCACATCACTGGCAGACACCGTTTGCCAACCATGCGGTTCATTCGGTTTGATCTGACCTTTTCCCGACCAAGGTCGGTCGGTCGATGCTTTACGCCCTGCATGTGCCAGTTGGATGGCAAAAGGCATTGGAGAGAGTGTTTTGACTTTTTGAAGCAAGACCTTCATTTGTGCACGTTGCAAATCATTCCACAGCCCTAAATCCGCAAAACTGATTCGTCCCACAGCTTGTACGGCTGTCGCTTCAATAATACATAATCCCGCACCAGACAAAGCATAATTGGCCCATTGTTGCTCATGCCAATAGCTCAGCTCACCCGCATCATTGGCTGAGTATTGGCACATCGGTGCAATCACGATTTTATTTGTTAAGTTTAGATCCCCAAATTGAATGGGTTGAAATAATAATGGCATCATAGCTCTCCCTGTACTCATTATGATCTATAACAAATAAAGTGCCTTGCATTCAACGCTAAAAGTGCAAATCTGCTGTCAAACCTTTGCACTTTTATAGCTATCCATTTAAAAAATAATGCGGCTTCCAAGCCCCAAGACCAGTGCATTATCCACCACATGGCTTGAACCTGAGTTGACCACATACTGAATGTTGGGACGTAACATTAACCACGGCGTAGCGTTATAGCTATAGTTCAGTTCAATATTGTATTCCGCGCTCGCATCATACTGTGCTTTACCCGCAGTGAATCGATCATTTAGGTGTACTCGATTCACACCCAAACCTAGAATATCCGTCGGATGCTGTTCAAATACCCCAATATATTTCAGCCCCACTTGTTGTGAGTTATCTACTTTATTAGTAATGCGGTCATGCCATGTAAAGTTGGCAAAACTATGCAAACCTTGGCGCCCTGCACCCGTTGAAGTCAGTTGCTGTTCGATGACAAGCCATCCTGCAAATGTCCGGTCTTCGCCAACCACACCTTTGCCATAAGCCACGTCATATTGGTTATTCGGATCATCTGCGGTGTTATAAATCCCACCAACCCGATAGCTCCCCGCCAAACCATTGAACAGTGCTTTCGGTGTCCAAATCACTTCCACAGGAATAGTCACACCATCGGCATGCTCTGTGTCTAGGCTCCAACCTTGTCCTTCGGCTTTTCCATTGCCATTATCTGGATTGAATTCATAAACACCCACTTGAGTTGTCACTTCAGGGGTCAGTTGGTACTTAATACGACCACCCCATTGTGAAACCGGCGTATTCATCCAGATATTACCCTGCCATTTCCCCATTTGCGCGGCACAAAAGGCATTACTGACAAAATCACACGCCATCACATCAAAATCAGAACCCAAACCCAGTCGCCCAACTTTGACACTGAGCCCTTGTTCTTTAAATCGCTTTTCAATCGAAAGCTCAGATAAACGGCTGTCTTGGTTTCCACGGCCATAGGTGGCTTGCACATTGGCTAATTGCGGTGCAGAAGGATCTTGCAAATCTCGAATTGAGGTACTTTGTCCTTGACGCGCAGTCGCAACAAAACGAATGGTGACCCCTTCCCAGCCGGCTAGCTTTTCTAAATCAAATTGTGTACCTAACCAAAACTGCGAAGCGGTACTTGGGCTTGCACCTGCATTATGCCCGCCATCCGCCAAATAGTTGGTATCTGTTAAAGCATTGGCTTCAAACTTAATGCCTTTTTGCGCCAATTCAGTTCGTTTTCCCTGCCAGTCACCAAACAAATACTGACCCTGTACATCTAACATCTGCTCCGCATGACTCACTGTCGCCCAGGCACACATTGCTGTTGCAAATAAAGAGAAAGAAAACTGTCGCATAAAACCCAAGCCCCAAACTAAAATGAAGAACAATCCATTTCATTTAAATGAAAAATTTAATGAAAAGTACATAATTTTTAAACAAAGATCTCAGCAAAATTTTTATCATTAAGTCAAAAAAAAGTTATCAATATTGCCCACAGCTATAAATAGAAGATTGGGTTTGGGTGATTCATGACAGTTTTCACTCAATTCAAGAGTGTAATTTAAGGAGGATGATTCCTGATCACAACAGACAACCCCGCAGTTTAGCTTTGTACAAATGCGCTAAAAGCAAGTCCCTGACTGAAATCACTTGCAATCTTGCGTGTACACCGCAATATTAGCCTCAAGTTTTATCGTCTCATGTTGCCATGCCAGAATTACCTGAAGTTGAAACCACCAAAGCCAGTTTAGCGCCGTTATTAGATCAACAAGTGCTCAGTGCTGAAGTTCGCCAGTCGAGCCTGCGCTGGCCGATTCCCACCGATCTCAACAAACTGGTGGGACAGCGTTTAATTCAACTCAAACGCCGCTCTAAATACATTCTGGCCGTTTTTGAACAAGACACTATGCTTTGGCATTTGGGCATGTCAGGGAGTTTCCGTATTTGTGAGGTCGGTGAAACCCTGCGTAAACACGATCATTTGATTATTCGTTTTGAAGATGTCGAGCTACGCTATCATGACCCGCGCCGCTTCGGCTGTATTTTATGGCTGGATGAATATTCGCAAACCAAGTTAATCGATACCCTTGGGCCTGAACCGCTGAGTGCTGATTTTAACGCTGAATATTTAAGTCAAAAGTTAAAAAGCAAACAGGTCGGCATAAAAGTTGCAGTCATGGATAACCATGTGGTGGTTGGTGTCGGAAATATCTATGCCACAGAGAGTTTGTTTAATTTGGGCATACACCCTGCGCAAGTGGCGTCTAGTTTAACACCCAGCCAAATTGAAAAATTGGTGGTCGAGATTAAACGTATTTTGCAGCAGGCCATCGATTTAGGTGGTTCTACCCTGCGGGACTATTCCAATGCGATGGGTGAAAATGGCTACTTTCAACAAACCTTATTGGCTTATGGCCGAGCAGGTGAAATGTGTGTGAACTGCGAAACCACGCTTGAAAACATCAAACTGGGACAGCGTGCTTCTGTGTTTTGTCCCGAATGCCAACCGCTGAAAAAAGTGCAACCTAAGCCCAAAGCCACAGTTCGAGGAAAAATCAAATGAAAACTGCTATTGTTCGTCATATTTTGGTCAAAGACAAAGACCTCGCTGAACAACTGAAAAAGAAAATCCACGATGGTGCCGATTTCGCCAAAATTGCCAAGCAATATTCCACCTGTAACTCAGCTAAGCGCGGTGGTGAACTGGGTGAAGTCAAAAAAGGCCAATTGGTGCCTGTAATTGATAAATTGGTTTTTAGTGCAGCTGAAAAGGTACTACATGGCCCCATCAAGAGCCAATTTGGTTTTCATTTACTAGAAATTAAATTTCGTATGGATGGCTTAAGATGATTAAACAAGATGGTATTAAGCTTACAAAAATTGAATATCGAACACTCAATTCAAAAGCACAAGAAACATATAATTTCCATAAAATGGCAGCGATACTAGCAGATTATGGCTACAACTGTCTTTGGCTTAATGACGACTGGAATGGCGCAGATTGTATTGCTGTTCATATTGATGGTATTTCAGATTTTAAAATTCAGCTAAAGGGCAGTATTTCCTTTGCACGAAAATATTGGGCAAAGAATATCTATATTGCCTTTTTTGAACAAGGTGATTTATATATTTACCCTCATGACTATATATTAGTACAAGTAGAAAATAATATTGCAGATAAGACATGGTTGGGAAAAGGGACATATTTCCAAACTAAAATTACCAAAAAATTTAGAGAAATTCTTGAGCCTTATAAAGTTCCTAAAGTAAACTAGTTCATCGTTGCTTTGGTTTCATCTCATAAGTCCACGCATCAACAAGTTCACCAGAGGCTAACACTCCCTGCACCTTTACCCGTTGGTACTGTATCCCTTCAAATTCATCCAACGCATCCCAATGTTCGGTTAATTTTTCACTGCTAAAAAAATATCCTTCAACTGCTGCTGCTTGCGGATCTAAAACAATGGCGAATAAGCCTTTGTCAGGTCCCCAATCCAAAATATGCACCACGCCATGCACATAGCCTTTTTGCCATGTTCCACCTATACGCTCTAAAAGATGGGCATTTTCATGATTTGGACGGAGCGTCCCATAGACAAATAATTGGTTCATATGGCATCACCACAGCTATTCAATCAGCGCGCATCATAAAACCAAAACTGTACAAAAACCAGTCTTCGGATAAGTCTCAGACATAAAAAAACGGCACTTGATGTGCCATTTTATTTTAACGGTTCGATTACTGACGTTTTTTCAATTCATCACGAATTTCACGTAGCAACGCGATATCTTCTGGCGTTACTGCTGGTTCTGGCGCTACTTCTTCTTGTTTACGGCGCATACGATTAATCATTTTCACCATTAAGAACACCACCCATGCCAAAATGATGAAGTTAATTAAAATCGTAAGGAAGTTACCATAGGTCAGGACATTTACACCTGCTTTGGTTAACTCATCTAAAGACTGTAAATTGTTTGGGTTATCGCCCAAAACAAAGAACTTTTGTGTGAAATCCACACCACCGCCAGTGATCACAGTAATCAATGGCATGATGATATCTTTCACTAATGAGTCAACAATTTTACCAAATGCCCCACCAATAATCACACCGACAGCCAAGTCGATCATGTTGCCTTTTACCGCAAATTCGCGGAACTCTTGAATAATACTCATTTAAATCTCCAGTTTTTTTTGAATTTAATTTATGTGACGAAGTATACATTAATTTTATAGCTTCATTTCCACGTAATTTACTCGGAAATCATCTGCTTTTATATATTGGTTTGCTAATTTTAAACAAAAAAATGCCATCAATAAATTGATGGCATTTTTAAATTTTGCTGCCCCGCATGAGGACAACATCATTTTTAAAACTTATTTACCAGAACGGTTACGTTTACGTTCGTTTTCAGTCAAGTAACGCTTACGGATACGGATTGACTTAGGTGTTACTTCAACTAATTCATCATCTTCAATGAATTCAAGCGCTTGTTCAAGCGTATATTCAACAGCAGGAACAAGAGTCAACGCATCATCAGTACCAGAAGCACGTACGTTTGTTAACTGTTTTGCTTTAGTTGGGTTAACTGTCATGTCATCTGAACGAGAGTTAATACCAATGATCATACCTTCGTAAACTTCTAACTGAGGTTTAGCAAATAGACGACCACGGTCCTGCAATGTGAACAATGCATAGCCAAGGCAAGTACCTTGAACCATAGAAATCAACACACCGTTTTGACGTTTCGCAACAGTACCTTGTTTCATTGGACCGTAATGCGAGAAGCTTGAAGTCATGATTCCTGTACCAGAAGTCATGGTCAAGAATTCTGAACGGAAACCAATTAAGCCACGTGAAGGAACAGTTGCTTCAATACGGATACGGCCTTTACCGTCAACTTCCATATTCGTCATTTCGCCTTTACGGTGACCCATTTGTTCCATTACAGAACCTTGGTGCTGTTCTTCAACGTCAAATGTTACGTTTTCATATGGCTCTTGCTTTTCGCCATCAACTTCTTTCAAGATTACTTGTGGACGAGATACGCCCATCTCGAAGCCTTCACGACGCATGTTTTCAATAAGAACTGAAAGGTGGAGTTCACCACGACCTGATACTTTAAAGCTATCAGGACTATCAGTATCTTCAACACGAAGTGCAACGTTATGAATTAATTCGCGGTCAAGACGTTCACGAATATTACGTGAAGTAACAAATTTACCTTCTTTACCAGCAAACGGAGAGTTGTTTACTTGGAAAGTCATCGTTACTGTAGGTTCATCTACAGACAATGCTGGTAAAGCTTCAACATTTTTAGGATCACAAATGGTGTCAGAAATATGAAGTTCATCAATACCTGTGATACACACGATATCGCCTGCTTGAGCAGATTCAACATCAACACGTTCTAAACCATGGTAACCCATGATTTTTAAGATACGACCATTACGTGTCTTACCGTCTTTATCAATCACAGTTACTGGTGTGTTTAATTTTACAGAACCACGTTGAATACGACCAACACCGATAACACCTACGAAGCTGTTATAGTCAAGTGATGAAATCTGCATTTGGAATGGACCATCAACATCGACTGCTGGTGGTTCAACAATGTCTACGATGGTTTGGAACAATGGCGTCATATCTTCAGCAAGTTCTTCTGGAGATGGACCAGCAACACCACGAAGACCTGAAGCGTAAACAACTGGGAAGTCTAACTGTTCGTCAGAGCCACCAAGGTTATCAAATAAATCAAAAACTTGGTCAATTACCCAATCTGGACGCGCGCTTGGCTTGTCGACTTTGTTGATAATTACGATTGGCTTCAAACCACGTGCGAACGCTTTTTGCGTTACGAAACGAGTTTGTGGCATTGGGCCTTCTTGAGAGTCAACAAGAAGAAGTACACAGTCAACCATCGACATTACACGTTCAACTTCACCACCGAAGTCTGCGTGTCCTGGGGTGTCGACGATGTTAATACGGTATTCTGTATTGGTACGTGCATCTAACCATTTGATTGCAGTGTTTTTTGCAAGAATGGTAATACCACGTTCACTTTCAATCGCGCCTGAATCCATGACACGCTCAATCTCGCCTGCACGATCGCCAAGTGCACCTGATTGCTGTAAAAGTTTGTCTACTAGAGTGGTTTTACCGTGGTCAACGTGCGCAATGATGGCAATGTTGCGGAGAGTTTTGATATCTGACATGTAAATTCGATACGCCTAAAGTTTGAGGGCAAATTATACAGAAAAATAATAGAATTTAGTAGTGACAGTTTATTGACAGACTCATTTTTTTTGATAAGTGGTGTGTAATTAATTTTGTAAAGCTGTGTAAAGCGATTAGAATAGCGCCACCTTGCTAACACCCTTTGACATATGTCTGATCAAAATCTCTCTCCCAATCAAACAGATCAACTCGATTTGGTCTATGGTTTAAACGACCGCCCTCGCCCAATCATTGCTTTTCTTGCTGCCTTTCAACATCTCCTTGCAATTATTGTCCCAATTGTTACCCCAGGCTTACTTATCTGCCTAGCGCTTGGTGTGTCGAAAGAAGACACCAACATGATTTTATCCATGTCTTTGGTCATTTCAGGGATTGCAACCTTCTTACAATGTAAAAAAGTTGGACCTTTTGGTGCAGGCTTATTGATTGTTCAGGGCACCAGTTTTAACTTTATCGGCCCGATTATTGGAATCGGCTCTGCCATGGTTGCTGCAGGTACTCCAGTAGAATCCGTCATGGCTGCAATTTTTGGTGTGGTAATCGCAGGTTCATTTATTGAAATGGGCGTGTCACGTATTCTGCCTTGGGTGAAAATGCTCATTACCCCATTGGTCACAGGCATTGTGGTGTTATTGATTGGTTTGACGCTCATTAAAGAAGGTCTGATCAGCATGGGTGGTGGCTATCAAGCCATGTCAAACAATACCTTTGCGAATGCAGACAACTTAATCATGTCGTGTACAGTGCTAGCACTGATCATTATATTGAACCGTATTCGTATTACTTGGGTGAAAAGCTCGGCTATTTTAATCGCACTGATTGTCGGTTATGTATTGGCAGGGTTTATGGGGCATCTCGACTTTTCCGGTCTTCAGGATGCACCTCTGGTTCAAATTCCAGCCCCAATGCACTTTGGTTTAGACTTCTCTTGGAGTTTGTTTATTCCAATGGCCTTTATTTACCTTGTGACCTCTTTAGAGGCGATTGGTGATATAACAGCAACCTCTAAACTCTCGAACCAACCTGTCGATGGTGCAACTTGGATGGAGCGTATTAAAGGCGGTGTCTTGGTGAATGGTGCAAACTCTTTCCTTGCTGGTATTTTCAATACCTTTCCTAGTTCGGTCTTTGCACAAAACAATGGCGTGATTCAACTCACTGGCGTTGCGAGCCGTTATGTCGGCATTTGGATTGCTGCGTTATTGGTGATTTTGGGTTTACTCCCTGCTGTTGCAGGGGTGATTCAGGCAGTCCCTCAAGCTGTTTTAGGCGGCGCTGTAATGGTGATGTTTGGAGCTGTTGCCGCTTCGGGAATTAACATTCTGTCAGGTATTCATCTTGACCGCCGCGCACTACTGATTATTGCCATTTCATTGGCGCTTGGCTTGGGTGTTGCACAAGTTCCACAAATTTTGGAACACTTACCTGAATTATTCCGTAACATCTTTAGCTCGGGTGTTGCGACAGGTGGTATTGCAGCCTTGTTATTAAATATTATTCTTCCTGAAACGAAAAAATAATTGTTCATTTCAGTATGCACTTTGCCCAGCACTGTCTGGGCATCGTTTTTACAATGGAGTATATAAAATGGATCCACGAAGTGAAGTTGTTCTTCGCCAGCAGGAATTTCTCTCTGGTTCAGTTTTACTGGTCAATGCACCGTGTGACGAATTAAACACACAGCTAATTGGTACTGTAGAACCACATTTTTGGACATGGAATTTTAACGAATTACAATATTTCCAAAACCAACAAAGTGATGTGCATTTTGGTACAGATTTGCCTGATGTCGCTTTTGATCAAGCCATCGTGTTTGTTCCAAAGTCAAAAGAACTACTCAATTATGTCCTACACCAACTGGTGAGTCGTTTGGCCGTAGGTGCATCGATCTTTTTAGTCGGTGAAAAGAAAGGCGGTGTAGAACGCGCTTCTAAACAGCTGCAATCTTTTGGTAAAACCCTCAAATTAGACAGCGCTCGACATTGTCAAATGTGGCAGTTAGTCACCGAAAAAACCGTAACCGCAAAACCTTTGGCCGATTGGGCACAACTCTATACCGTGCCAACACCAAAAGGTGAATTACAGATTTGCGCATTACCGGGTGTGTTTAGTCAAAATCGTCTAGACGTGGGCACAGCTGTGTTATTGCCTCACCTTTCACAGGTCACTTCTGGAAAAATTGCAGACTTTGGCTGTGGTGCAGGTGTAATCAGTGCTTATTTGGCCAAGTTAAATCCGAAAAATCGCATTTTTGCACTGGATGTCGATGCCTTTGCATTGGCTTCAACAAAAATGACTTTTGAGAAAAATAACCTTTTACCAGAACAACTTGAGATTAAGGCGGTACACGGAATTGAGGATGCTCCTCTGTTTTTACACGCAATCGTCAGTAATCCCCCATTCCATCAAGGCATTCATACAGATTACAATGCCAGCGAAAATTTATGCAAAACATCCCGTCGCCATCTTAAATCGGATGGCGAGTTGTGGATTGTTGCCAACCGCTTTCTGAATTATCCATTACTCATTGAGCAAAGTTTTGGCCAATGTACAACCAAAGCCGATCAACAAGGCTTTAAAGTGCTGTTTGCTAGCACACAAAAGAAATCTTAAGGAACAATGATGAGCGAAACGACTCAACCAGCTCAACTCAAGCGGAAGCTTGGAGCTCGCCATCTGAATATGATCGCCATTGGTGGTTCAATTGGTACAGGTTTATTCCTTGCCTCAGGTGCAACCATTGCAAATGCTGGCCCTGGCGGGGCGTTATTGGCCTACTGCTTAATTGGTGTGATGATTTACTTTCTCATGACCAGTCTGGGTGAGTTGGCAACACATAACCCAACATCCGGTGCATTTTTTACCTATGGCACCAAGTATGTTGAAGGTGGTTTTGGTTTCGCCCTTGGCTGGAACTATTGGTATAACTGGGCCATTACGGTTGCATTTGAATTGGTTGCAGTCCAATTCATTATGAAATTCTGGTTTCCCGACCTACCTGGTTTCTACTGGAGTGCTCTCTTCCTAGCCGTTGTCTTTGGGATCAATGCACTGACAGTCAAAGGCTTTGGTGAAAGTGAGTTCTTCTTCTCCTTGGTTAAAGTTCTTGCCATCATTGTATTTATCATCATTGGTATTTTCATGATCGCTAAAATCATGATGACGCCAGGTGTCGCAACTTTTGCCAACTGGACCAAAGGTGAAGCACCCTTCGTTGGTGGCTTATCGGCACTGATTGGTGTCGCGATGATTGCAGGATTCTCGTTTCAAGGTACCGAAATGGTCGGTGTTGCTGCAGGTGAATCAAAAGATCCGCAAAAGACGATTCCGATTGCCATCAAACAGATTTTTTGGCGCATTCTACTGTTTTATGTAGTGTGTATTTTCATTATCGGCACACTCATTTCATATGATGATCCACTTCTGCTACAAGCAGCTTCATCAGAGAATATTGCACTCTCTCCATTTACCTTACTCTATGAAAAAGCTGGGTTTGCCTTTGCTGCCAGCGTGATGAATGCTGTGATTTTAACTGCGATTCTATCGGCAGGTAACTCAGGGATGTATTCATCGACGCGTATGCTGTTCAATATGGCTCAAAATGGCAGTGCACCTAAAGTGTTTGCCAAATTAGACCCACGCGGCGTACCCATGAATGCACTTTATGCGACAACCGCAATTGCTGCACTTTGCTTCTTAACTACTTTCATTGGTGAAGAACAAGTTTTCAACTGGTTGCTTAACATGTCGGGTATGTGTGGCTTTATCGTTTGGTTAGGGATTGCTGTTTCACACTATCGTTTCCGTAAAGGCTATGTTGCCCAAGGGTATAAGGTTGAAGACTTAGCTTATCGTGCAAAATTCTTCCCCTTTGCACCGTGGTTTGCCTTTATTCTATGTGCGATTGTTGTTTTAGGTCAAAACTACCGAGCAGTACTTGATGGCGAATGGCTCTCTGTTTTATCGACCTATATTGGTATTTTCTTATTCTTGGTGATTTGGCTAGGCTATAAATGGAAATACAAAACCAAACTGGTTTCTTATCAAGAGATGGATGTCAGTCCAATGAATCCTGATCGCGAATAAAATCCATTCATAATAAAAGACAGCCTTCGGGCTGTTTTTTATTGCCCTCATTTCATTTTTTATTCTTTCATTCAAAACATAAAAAATTAATAAATAAAGTAATTTTCAATAAGACAGTTCAATTATTGACGTCACATAAAAGCGATACCTATGATTCGGATCTAGCCTAAAATTAGTTAATATTCTTCGATCAATATCGGCTCACTTGTGCGATGAACAATTAACATATTGAGGCAGTAAAAAGGCATATTTGATTTAGCCTCTCAATTCACACAGCCATAACTAAATGTTACGGATCATTGAGCACTGATCTCGATCTAATTTTTAGACAGACAATAAAGTAACTTCAAATTATCCCAAGCTAGAAATGTTATCTCATTGGCAAACAAACCCATGTAAAAGTAGATAACTAAGAATCCCCATTCACTCTAAAAGCAAAGTTATTATGATGTCGTGAAAAATTAGTATATGAAACTACCCTTTTCATTCTTCTTATATTCATCCTCTAAAATGAAATACTTCTAACTGTGTCTTATGTCCTATGCGTAAATAACCATGACCAACGTAAGCCTTAAAGACTTTTACATTGAGCTTGAGTTTATTTTCAACGATGTGAGTTAACATAAATTTCATTATTTTAGACATAAAAAAACGACTCCGAAGAGTCGTTTTTTAGTTAAAACTCAGATTATTGAGCTTGAACTGTACGGCTGCCAGAAATTGTCGCGAATACACGACGGTTCATAGCACGACCTTCTTTAGTGTTGTTGTCAGCAATCGGTTGGTCCCAAGCGAAACCTTGAGTAGACAAACGAGCTGGGTCAACGTTGTATTCGTTTACTAGAGACGATTTAACAGAGTTAGCACGAGCTAAAGATAAACGTTCGTTCAATGCACGTGGACCAGTGTTGTCTGTGTGACCTTCGATGCGAGCAGTAGCGTTTGGATATTCAACTAACTTCTCAGCAACTTTAGCGATTTCTGGCTTGTATTGGTCTTTGATGTTTGATTTGTTTGTATCAAAGAACACACGAAGTTCCATGTTAAGGTCTTCAGTTAACTCTTGTGGTTGAACTGGAGCAACTGGCTCAACTGGAGCAACTTCTACTACTGGAGCAGCAGGTTTCAAGTGACCACCAAGAACTACGTTAAGACCAGCAAGTGCTGTGTAGTTCCAGAAGTCTTCATCGATGTTGTAAGTAGCACGAGCTTCAGTACGTAGAGATAAGGCATCGTTTAAGCGCCAGAAAGCACCAAAACCAGCATTACCTAGGGTACCTTCATCATCAGGTAGCAAACCATCATAATCATATTTGTAGTGACCAGCACCTAAAAGTACGTATGGCTTGATTTTGCTGTCATAGTTTTTAGTGATCAAATCAGAAGTAACATAGAAGTTACCATTGATTTGGGTTTGCTTATATTCACCATATGTTTCAACGCTATCTTCAATATCACCTTTTACTTGGTTGTATTCAGCTTCGAAACCTAACCAAGGAGTCAATTCAACACCAATAGCTGCACCAACAAATAAATCATCTTTTAATTCAGCTGATTCTTCATAAAGATGATCTTCGTAGCTGTTATTGTGTTTAGTGTCTTGCCAAGTATAACCAAGCATTAAAGGAGTAATAGTTACGCCCGCGTTTGCAGCAGCTAAAGGAGCAGCTACGAGCATTGCTAATGCAATACGACTCATTTTCATGGATTTATCCTCCAGAGATAACAATTGTTTTTCAAGCTTAAGCTTAAAATTATTTAACCATTCTGAGATAGGCTTTTTTATACCCCAGTTTTATTTTTAAGCTATTCGCAATGAATCATACAAACACTTTATTTTTTTTCCAAGTGCTTGATAACTTTAATCAAGTAAATTATTGACAAAATTACTTACAATTTCCGTTGTAATTCGGTAATTTTTTACTCAATTTTTACTTGCGAATAGCTTATTTTCACTTGTATTACATTTTAACAGTTTTTTAAACAAGTTGAGTACTACTAATTATGTATAAAATTTGTTTGATAAACAAAGCTTTAATAAATAAAAAATAGCTCTATAACAACAAAACTGGATAACCATATGTTTTTTATCAATAAAAAAGGGTTCACTTTATTCGAACTCATGATCACTATTAGCATTATTCTGATCATTTGTACAATCGCACTTCCTCACTTTCATCAGTATATGGCCTCACAAGAGCGCAGCAAAACACTGAATACATTACGAAATAGTATTCAGGCAGCCAAAAATATGGCCAACCTGCAACGTCAAAATATCACCATTTGCCCAAGTCAAGACCTCGTTCAATGCCAAAATCATCAGTGGAACATGGGCTTTATTGTATTTATCGATAATAATAAAAACCGACAAGTAGATACCAATGAAACGATTATTCGGACAGAACAACAGCAGCTTAAATATGGCAATCTTGATTGGCGTGGCGCACTCAGTCTTCCATCTTTAAGCTTTAAAGCTGAAAATGGTCTCCCCCTTGGCTCAAATGGAACCTTCTATTACTGCTCTATACAAAGTCAGGATCACTTTAAACTGGTCATGAGCAAAATGGGTCAGACCCGAACAGAACTCATCAATACTTGTAACTAGACCCATGAGTCCATAATCACGTTTTCAGCTTTTCTCTCTAGCAAATTTGCATATACTGCTTAAGTTTCCAACAAAACGCATAAGTGATTCGGAGAAGAAAATGGCAGACATCGTAATTGTGAATGGTGCTCGTACGGCAATGGGCGGTTTTCAAGGCAGTTTAGCCAGTGTAACCGCGCCTGAACTCGGTGCTGTGACAATTAAAGAAGCAATTTCTCGTGCTGGCCTACACGCAAACGATGTAGAAGAAGTAATCATGGGGTGTGTTCTACCTGCGGGATTAAAGCAAGGTCCAGCGCGTCAAGCGATGCGCCAAGCAGGTTTACCTGATTCAACAGGTGCTGTGACCATCAATAAATTATGTGGTTCTGGCATGAAAGCGGTAATGCAAGCTGCAGATATGATCAAAGCAGGTTCGGCAAATATCGTAGTTGCAGGTGGCATGGAGTCGATGACCAATGCTCCTTATGTTTTAACCAAAGCACGCGCAGGCTACCGTATGGGGCATGGCGATGTTAAAGACCACATGTTCCTTGATGGCTTAGAAGATGCAGAAACAGGTCGATTAATGGGTTCTTTTGCACAAGATATGGCCAATACCCGTGGCTATACGCGTGAGCAAATGGATGCCTTCGCGATTCGCTCTTTAGAACGCGCACAAACAGCGGTCAACGAAGGTTACTTTGCCGATGAAATCGTGCCTGTGACAGTTTCATCTCGCAAAGGTGATGTTGTCGTTGATAAAGATGAACAACCATTCAATGCCAATATTGCAAAAATTCCAAGCCTTCGCCCTGCTTTTGCTAAAGATGGCACCATCACTGCAGCAAATGCAAGCTCAATCTCAGATGGCGCATCCGCACTAGTTTTAACGTCAGCAGAAAATGCATCGAACAAAGGTTTAACACCATTAGCGAAAATTGTGGCTTATGCATCCAATTCACAGCATCCATCAGAGTTCACCATTGCACCAGTCGGTGCAATTGAAAAAGTGCTTAAGAAAACAGGTTGGAATGCACAGGACGTAGATCTTTGGGAAATCAATGAAGCTTTTGCGATGGTGACCATGTGTCCAATCGATGACTTCAAACTTGATCCTGCAAAAGTGAACATCAATGGTGGAGCTTGCGCATTGGGTCACCCTGTCGGTTCAACCGGTTCACGTATTATCCTGACTTTGATTCATGCGCTTAAACGCACAGGTGGTAAAAAAGGGATTGCAGCACTCTGCATCGGTGGTGGTGAAGCAACTGCTGTAGCGATTGAATTACTTTAAGATTCAAGCAACTTTCTTTTATTGACATATTTTATACAATGAAAGACTGGCTGATTAGCTGATATAAAAGCGACATTTATGAAAATCCCTCGACTGCGAGGGATTTTTTATTACAAGATTGTATTAGGGTCGATCTTAACGACTTGTTAAAATAACGACGAAAAAAACAACAAGGATAAGACAATGCAACTGAATCACTACCTCAACTTTGATGGTCAAACTGAAGCCGCTTTTAATTTTTACAAGTCTGTCTTTGGTGGAGAGTTTGCAACGTTCATGCGTTATGGAGACTTACCTTCAGATGAAAGTTCAGTTACCCTTTCCGACGCTGACCAACAAAAAATCATGCATGTTTCGCTTCCCATCAATGCCAGCACGATTCTGATGGCTTCGGATACCAATGATCAGTTTTGTGCCCAAACCAATACTGTTTTTACTGTAGGCAACAACCACTATATTTCCATTAACTTAGATGCCCATGAACAAGCCGATGCAAAACGCTTATTTGATGCACTTTCAGCCAATGGAAAAATAGAGATGCCTCTAGAGAAAACATTTTGGGGCGCACTCTATGGTGCATTTACCGATCAATTTGGAGTGAAGTGGATGGTGAATTGCCAATTAGAAGAAGGATAAAATGCATCTTCTTTTTAAACATCAATATTTGAGAATTGCGCAATAATAGTGAGCCCCAAGGTAATAAAACCGATACCGAGCCATCCAGCCAAATCGATGTTCTGCCCTAAAAATGCTTTAGCAAGAAGTGCTGTGGCAATGACACCAATGCCAGACCACAGCACATATAAAATTCCCGCTTGCATAAATTTTAAGGCATAGGCGGCACACGCAAAAGAAATCATGTAAAGCACCAGTGCAATACCTTGATCCAATTTATTGACCAAGCCATTACCTTTTGCGGAATAAAAAGTCGAAAGCACATCTGTAGCAATAGCAATAAGTAACCAAATGACACCGGGATTAATTTTTGCAAAAAGTGCCATCATGTCCATTTTACCTGCTTCTTTTTCTTCAATTTGTTCATCAAAAATGCTGCGTATAAATACAAAAAAGCTGGACCAAAGTCCAGCTTTTTATTCACTTGAAAATTTAAGCGCCCGTTTGATAACTGGCTTGTGCAACGGCTGTTGATGCTTGATATGGATTTCTAAAATCATTTAAACCCGCAGCAGCTTCAAGAATGTCTTTACCTTCTTTAATAACAAAGGTATCAAAGCCTGAACGTTTCATGTAATTCAAGACATCTTTAAACACATCACCTGTTGCGCGTAGTTCACCTTGGAAACCTTGGCGACGTAATAGCGCTGCAAATGAATAGCCACGACCATCGTTAAAGCCCGCAAAATCAATAAAGATGGCATCTAACTGATCTAAAGGGAACTCATGCGTTTCAGGAGAAGCATCGACTGTAACCAGTAGTGCTTTTTTACCCGAAACTTCAGCTAATTGATCTAACTGCTCAACCGTTAAAACCACATCACCTTGCGGTAAAACACCATCTTCACCAATCACTTGATAAGTATTGTCTGCAATCGAACCATCTTTAGAGAGGACTTGTAGTGCTGTATTAAGCATATGCACGCTCCTTAAAGGGTTGAATGCCTACACGGCGATAAGTATCAATGAATTCTTCACCCTCAGCACGAAGGTCAAGATAGGTATTTAAAATTTCTTCAACAATGTCTGGCACAACTTCAGCTGCAAATGATGGGCCTAAAATGTCACCAATTGAAGCATCATGATCAGCATTACCACCCAAAGTGATTTGGTAGAATTCAGCGCCTTTTTTGTCTACACCTAGAATACCAATGTTGCCCACATGGTGATGACCACATGCATTCATACAACCTGAAATATTCAGATCCAGTTTGCCAAGGTTATAAATGGTATCTAAGTCATCAAAACGACGTGAAATCGCTTCTGAAATAGGAATTGATTTCGCATTTGCCAGTGAACAGAAGTCACCGCCTGGGCAGCAAATAATGTCGGTTAAGAAACCAATGTGCGCACGAGCTAAATTGTTTTTCTCAAGAATAGTCCACAATTCAAACAAATCTTTCTGCGGAACATCCACCAAAGAAATATTTTGCTCATGCGTGGTCCGCAGTTCACCAAAGGTGTATTTGTCTGCAAGGTCTGCAATCAAATTCATCTCTTCCGTGGTCACGTCACCCGGTGCAATACCCGTACGTTTCAACGAAATCGTTACAATACGGTAGCCCTTCACTTTGTGAGCATTGGTGTTGATATTGAACCACTGTTTGAATTTTGGATGCGCAGCAAACTGTTCAGAAAAATCTTCATCTGCATAATCTTGATAATCAAACGGTATAAATTCTTCGTCTAATTTCTGCAAAATTTCAGGCTGAATTTTTAAAGTTTTAATGGTGTGCTCAAACTCAGCTTCGACTTTCTCAGCAAAAACTTGAGGCGTCAACGCTTTCACCAAAATCTTAATACGTGCTTTGTATTTGTTATCACGACGACCGTGTAAGTTATAAACACGCAGTACGGCTTCTAAGTAAGCAATCAGGTCTTCACGTGGCAAGAAGTCACGAATGAAACTACCAATCACAGGGGTACGACCTAAGCCACCACCGACTTTAATTTTATAGCCAATTTCGCCCGCTTCATTTTTAACGATATACACCCCAATATCATGGAATGATGTCGCTGCACGATCAGTTTCTTCAAGTGCTGATACAGCAATCTTGAACTTACGTGGCAAGAAGGCAAATTCTGGATGGAAGGTTGACCATTGACGGATCAATTCACACGTTGGACGTGGGTCAGCCACTTCACCAGCAACCACACCTGCATATTGGTCTGTAGTCGTGTTACGAATACAGTTACCCGAAGTTTGGATCGCATGCATTTGTACAGAAGCTAGCTCTTGAAGCATGTCTGGAACATTTTCTAGCGCAGGCCAGTTAAACTGAATATTCTGACGCGTTGAAACGTGTGCATAACCACGGTCAAACTCAGTTGCAAGTTGTGCAACTTTGCGCAATTGCGTTGAGTTCATTAAGCCATAAGGCACAGCAATACGTAACATTGGCGCATAGCGTTGTACATAGAGACCGTTTTGAAGACGTAATGGGCGGTACTCATCTTCAGTGAGTTTTCCAGCTAAATAACGTTCCGTTTGGTCACGGAACTGTGCAACACGTTCATTGATCAGTTGCTGATCGAAATCAGTATATAAATACATGGCGTACAGCTAGTAGTTTCATTATAACGGCTGACAGCATAACGAGATTTAAACTATCAACAAAATGCGTTTTTTACATATTTCATAGCTGTTTTATTGATAAGGATAAGTAGATGTACTGTTTGTCCCTAATCCTAAAGGTTTTTTCTGATTAAAGTATTTTTTATTAGATACTTATACATTATTCAGCTAACTCCGTTCAGCCTATCACATACACACTAACCCATTCATTGCTATCACGTGAATTTTAAACTCGGCTTATCTGGGTAGAACTCAATTTTTCTATTCTTTCCTCCTCGTCACTTTGCCCTTTTAAACCAACTTCACATAAAAATAGCCTGACGAATCAGGCTATTTGAAAGTTTAAATGACTACAGCAGATTATTTTGCATCGGGTAAGGCATATGCCACCAAAGCATCTCCCATCTTGGTCCCAAATGAACCATGACCACCCGCCATAATGACCACATACTGTTTACCATTGGCTTCATAGGTCATTGGTGTAGCTTGACCGCCTGCTGGTAGACGACCTTTCCAAAGTTCATCACCATTGGTCACGTTGATAGCACGGATATAATTATCTTGCGTACCACCGACAAACATCACATTCCCCGCAGTTGAGATTGAACCACCAAGCATAGGCACCCCCATTTTAAATGGTGGTAATTGAATCCCCGGTAAGCTGTCACGGATTGTACCAATACGACGTTTCCATGCAACTTCGTGAGTATTTAAATCCACACCCGCCACAAAGCCCCAAGCAGGCTGTTTACATGGCAAACCAAATGGAGACAAGAACGCACTGATCTCTACACCGTAAGGCACACCATACATCGGTTGTACACCCGCTTCGGTGCCTGCACCTTTGGCTGTTTTCGGACGGTTTGGATCGGCTGGAATGAGTCGAGAAACAAACGGTAAACCGATTGGGTTCATCACCGCGATTTGACGATCAGGGTTAACGGACATACCGCCCCATTCAAATACACCCAAGTTGCCTGGGAAAACTAAAGTTCCATTTTCTGAAGGTGGGGTATAAATACCGTCATAGTTCAGTTTGTGGAAAGACACACGGCACATCAACTGGTCAAACATGGTTGCACCCCACATTTGCTTATCCGTCAGTTTCTCTTTTGGCGCAAGGTCAAAGTCAGAGAAAGGTTGTGTCGCAGAGTAACGCTCACCTTTGGTTTGCGGCCCACGTTTCACTGTTTGTGGTACAGGTTTTTCCGTAATTGGAACAATGGCTGCACCAGTACGACGGTCTAGAACAAAGGCGTTGCCCGTTTTCGTTAATACGTAAATGGCAGGAACCATTTTGCCTGACTTATCTTTAATATCCGTCAATGTCGGCTGTGATGGTACATCCATATCCCACAAATCATGATGCGTGGTTTGGAAGTTCCACACCAACTTACCTGTTGAAGCATTCAGTGCCAGCATTGAGTTAGCATAACGCTCATGCAACTCAGTACGGTTACCGCCCCAAATATCTGGCGTACCCACACCCGTTGGAATGTAAACCATATCCAAGGCTGCATCATAGGCTAATGGTGCCCATGCATTCGGTGAGTTTTGAACATACTTTTGACCCGGAGCTGGAATCGCATTTGGATCTTCTGCACCTGTGTCAAATACCCACAACAATGCACCGGTATTCACATCATAACCACGGATCACACCGGAAGGTTCTTCAGTTGAATAGTTATCTGTGGTTGAACCCGCAATAATAATAGTCGTTCCTGTGACCACAGGTGGCGACGTTGGGATATAACCACCTGGATAAGGGAATGGCATATCTTTTTGTAAGTCAACTTCACCATTTTTACCAAAGTCCGTACAACGCTCACCAGTGTCAGCATTGATGGCAACCAAACGGCCATCATTCACAGGTAAAATTACTTTACGTGGACATAGCTCAGACGATGACTTTTTATGCTGCAAGCTGACTTCAAAACCAGCCGTGTTGTTCGCGTCATAATAAGACACACCACGACAGGTTAAATGCTGAAAAGTATTGTCCGCTTTGAGCTTAGGATCAAAAGTCCATTTCGCCTTACCCGTAGCTGGGTCAAGTGCAACCAGTTTTTGGTGTGTGGTACAGATATACATATTGTCCCCAACTTTAATTGGGGTGACCTGATTGGTGGTTTCACCAGAGTCATTTTCTGTTTTAAAGTCGCCTGTGTTATAGGTCCAAGCGACTTTTAAATCTTTAACATTCTCAGAATTAATTTGCGTTAAAGGAGAATAGCGCAAGCCAGATTGAGTACGACCATAAGCAGGCCAGTCGCCATCAGCAACACCCGGAATGGACTGCGCGGTTGCAGGCTGCTTGCTGCTTAGTTCACCTCGAATTTCTTGAGGGTCATTAAATACAGCATAGATCATCACTGCAATAGTAATTGCCAATGAACCTGTTAAAACCAGTTTTGCACTTTTAGCGTTGTCAAAGCCACGTGTGACCGCTGGAATGAGTAGCCATAAGCCAAATAAACCAAGGATATCTAAACGTGGCGCCAAGGCAAAGAAGTCTGAACCCACTTCCCATAAGCCCCAAACCACCGTACCCAAGACCAGCAACGCATAAACGATTAATGCCGTACTTTTTAATTTTTGCAGTAGAACTGCAGTCGCGATGAAGAGTAAACCTGCAATGATGTAGTACCAAGACCCACCAAGTACTGCAAGATAAACCCCTCCTATCAGCAGGACTAAACCAAAGATTACAGCAATCACAGCTGTAAAAGTTTTAAGCCCTGAACCTGAAGACGGAGTACTCATATTGACCACCTTTTTCTTAGATTCTGTTAAAAGCTCATATCGTTTTAATATCGATATGAGCACCTAGACAGTTTTTAGATTTTAAGTATCTGTCCGAACGACTTATTTCGAACAGTTTTATGCTTTGAACAACCGTTAAAAGTATTTATCAACCTTGCTGGACAAATACTTATCGATCTAGAAACTAAAATGCGGTCTGGAATTTAATTCCGCCGACCCATGCATTTTCACCATTTTTATACGCGCCTACATGGCGGATATATTGGATATTGGGACGAATGGTCAACCAGTTAGCTGCATGAATACCGTAGTAAATCTCGGCATCATATTCTTCACTTTGTAAGCCACGGGCGTCGACACTGTTATTGGTAATATTCGCGTCATTGACATCATCATTGATATTAATACGGGCTAGGCCAATCGCGATTTCGTCTTGAGGGCGAGCATCAAAAGCACCTTTATAGACCAAACCAATGTTCTGCATATCGCGAACCGTATTGGTATCTGAATCATGTAGTGTGAGATTCACAAAACCTGTTAAACCACGCGCAGCATCACCGTGATGTGCTGTGAGTTGCTGCTTGGCAACAACCCAGCCGCCTTGTTTATGTGAGGTTTGCTGTGGGTTTTGAATATCTGTGGCATCTGCAGAACTGTAGTAATAACCCGCACGATATTCGCCAGGTAATTTTTCACCCCCTAACTGAGGAGACCACACCACTTCAACAGGAATAATGGCACCCTGCGAACCGTCGGTACTTAAGTTCCAGCCTTTGCCACGTTCTAAGTTTTCAGGGTTATATTCATACACGCCGACTTGTGCATACAGGTCTGGCCGAAGGTTATATTTGACTCGCGCAGCCCATTGGCTGACAGGCCAGTTATACCACTGGTCACCGACCCAGTTACCAACTTGAGAGCCACAGAGCGCAAGGTTTTGGAAATCACAGTCGAAACTATTGAAGTCTTCACCTTCACCAAAACGACCGACTTTGATATCTAACTTTTGATCCATGAACTTTTTCTTAATCCACAAATCGGTTAAACGCCACGTCTGTCCACGTCCCCACACTTCTTGAGTGGAACTTAAATGCCCATCTAAAGCATCGGATGTTTGAGAAAGTGAACGCCCATTGCGTTGGGTAATGGTGATTTGGGCCTCAGTATCTTGCCAGCCCAAAATCTTGTCTAAATCGAAGTGCGTACCAAATGCAAACTGGTCTGCATATTCGGTACCATGACTTGAAGAATGTGAGGCATCGAGCAACGTTGCCATTTCACCCGTATAGCCAAAGCTAAAGTCGTAGCCTTTTTGTTGCAATGCACTGCGCTGACCATTCCAGTCACCCAGCATCCAAGGGCTTTCTGCCTCAAAGGCATTTGCAGCATACACACTTTGAAAGCAGCAACTGAGCGCTAAGAGACTGAGGTTAAAACACCAACTTCTTTTACATTTATTCATAATTGGTGACCTTTCTTACAAAATTACAACTAATCGATATGATACGCTTTATTTGTATAAAAACCCATTTTATGACGTTTTGTTGTTTTAAATTTATACAAATTATCGTTATATGATATTTACAAGGAATCAAAACCAAGTGGTTTGCCTATAAATTCATATCTTATTTTTGAACGTGAAAACTTAATTGGACAAGCTAATTGTTGTTCGCTTTTTGTACTCCCCTCTTGTAAAGGTACAGAAACCACCCACGCACGATCTTTAGCCAACTGCGAATCGAGTGCTTCATCCAACTTTAATACAGGCTCAACGCAGACATCTTGCTGCTGAAAAATTGCGTTCCACGTGGCAAAATCTTGAGTTTTAATTTTGTCTTTTATTGCTTGTTTCACCACCTGACGGTCTTCGGTTGCCAGTGAGGCTCCTTTTTCAGCCACAATCGGTAAGTCTAAAATCTGGGCCAACCCATGTAAAAACTGTGGCTCTAAACTCCCAATCGATAAATAACGCCCATCTTGCGTTTCATAATAGTCATAAAAAGTCGCACCATTGAGATAGCTTTGCTCAGGCCCTTGTTTTTCCTGTCCTGCTAAGCTCGCAGCTGCGGCCATGCTACTGAGCCCTACCACACAGTCGGTCATAGAAATATCAATATACTGCCCCAAACCACTCCGCTGCCTTTCAATTACTGCCGCTAAAATTCCAATCACGCTATGCAAAGAGCCTCCAGCAATATCCGCAATTTGAATCCCCATTGGTGGTGGTCCACTGTGCTGTCGCCCGCTATGTCCCGCGATCCCTGACAAAGCCACATAGTTGATATCGTGTCCTGCTTTATTTTGATACCCCCCTGTTTGCCCATAACCCGTAATGGAACAATAGATCAAGCGTGGATTAATTTCAGATAAGGTCTGATAGTCGAGTCCCAATCTTTGCATCACACCTGGACGGAATTGTTCAATCACAATGTCATAGTCTGAAATTTTCGATTTGATCAGTTCAATATTGGCAGGATCTTTCAAATCCAATGCCACTGCATGCTTATTTCGGTTGAGATAACTATGTGCAGTGGCCTGTCCATTGGCATAAGGTGGCATTAAACGGATCAGATCAGGACGGGTTGGAGACTCGATATGGATCACTTCTGCACCTAGGTCTGCTAAGTACATTGTTGCAAAAGGTCCGGGCAAAAGTGTAGAAAAATCGAGAACTTTCAATCCTTTCAATGCCATATCCATGTTTATTTTCTCTTTTTATGTTGATTTTTTAGCTATTTTAGAAATATAAAAGCAACAAAACAATGTCATGTTCAGCCATTTACCTTGATCATTTCGGCAATTTAACATGTAAAAAGGCAAAAAACTTTAGTGTAAATTGCCTAAAATACTTTTTTTAGCGTCATTTAGGTCAAACGCAAGTGAATATAAAAGAGACTGAAGGATTAAATATGAGCCGTGATACCATTAGTATCCATTTTGTCAATGCGGCTTTAACTGGCGTAAAACGTCTCGGCATGGATGTCGAAACATTACTTTCTCACGTAGGGATTGAGGCAGAACTGCTGCGTCAACCTAAAGCCCGTATTTCTCCAGAACAATATACTCGCTTCGTTAAAATGTTATGGATGGTGACCCAAGACGAACATGTTGGCTTCGATAAGCAACCACGTCGTTTAGGTACGTTTGCCATCATGTGTCAGCTGATTATTCATGCCAAAACCTTAGGTGATGCTTTAGAACTGTCTTCACAGTTTTATAAATTGTTTGGTGATGAGTGGTCGGTGACCTTAGAACGCGACAAGCACGAAGCTCGTCTTGTTCCTCAGATTCCGAAATCGATGGATCCAGATCACTTCATTACCGAAAGTATGCTGATGATTTGGCACGGTCTCGCGTCTTGGTTGATTGAACGTCGTTTACCACTAGAACGTGTACACTTTGGTTATGAACGTCCGACTCATGCAGATGAGTACGATGCCCTGTTCTTCGCACCTGTGATGCAGTTCGACATGCCGCGTACCGAAATCACTTTTGCCGCGGATTATTTGGACTTACCAATTCGTCAAAATGAAGAAACCTTAGAAGAGTTCTTAAAAGCCGCTCCGGCACAGTTGCTGGTGAAATTTAAAAACACCAACTCACTCACTTCACGTATTCGTGATGTATTGAAGAGTCAAATTGGTGAGGAAATGCCAACTCTGAATGATGTGGCTTCTATGCTGTATTTATCTCCACAAACGCTGCGTCGCCGCTTAGCTGCTGAAGGTAAAAGTTACCAAGGCGTGAAAGATGCATTACGTCGTGATGCCGCAATCCACCTACTATTGAACCCAGGTTTGACTTTAGAAGATGTGGCACAACAAGTGGGCTTTAGTGAAACCAGTACCTTCCACCGTGCCTTTAAAAAATGGACTGGAGTTACACCCGGTTTATATCGCCAACTACACGGCTATCACTAATTTTCTAGTTTAACGACGGTTCGGCACATTGCTAAACCCAAGATTTCGATCTTGGGTTTTTTTATGCTCAACTCTTCAGTCTATTGGCAAAAAGACTCATCTGACCTGACCCGTTCTAGTCATTGCAACACAGTCATTAATTTGTACACTCGAAATACATAACAACTTAAAAGTCATAAAAAGGAACAGCTATGAGCGAGGCTTATATTATTGACGCCATTCGCACTCCACGCGGAAAAGGAAAGAAAGATGGTTCATTGCATGAAGTAAAGCCGATTACTTTACTGACAACATTATTGAATGAACTCAAAGATCGTCATCACTTAGATACGTCTAAAGTAGACGATATTGTCTTGGGGTGTGTCACGCCTATTGCAGACCAAGGTGGTGATATTGCTAAAACTGCGGCAATCGCAGCGGGTTGGGACAACGATGTTGCAGGTGTGCAAATTAACCGTTTTTGTGCATCAGGTTTAGAAGCGGTCAACATGGCTGCGCAAAAAGTACGTTCAGGTTGGGAAGACGTTGTTGTTGCAGGTGGTGTTGAGTCGATGTCCCGTATTGCAATGGGTTCAGATGGTGGCCCGTGGGCATTAGACCCTGAAACCAATTTAAAATCACACTTTGTTCCGCAAGGCATTGGTGCGGATTTAATCGCAACCTTGGATGGTTATACGCGTTCAGATGTCGACGCATTTGCTGCAAATTCGCAACGTAAAGCGGCAGCAGCACAAGCTGTGGGTTATTTCAATCAATCAGTGGTTGCGATCAAAGACAAAGCAGGCGTGACCATTTTAGATCAAGATGAATTTATTAAACCAACCACAACAGCAGAAGGTTTGGCAAAACTCAATCCAAGTTTTGAAATGATGGGTGCAATGGGTTTTGATGCAATTGCATTACAACAATATCCGGAAGCGCAAAAAATTAATCATGTGCATCATGCAGGAAACTCATCGGGTATCGTCGATGGTGCAGCGCTTGTATTACTTGCTTCTGAAAAAGCAGTCAAAGAACAAGGTTTAAAACCACGTGCCAAAGTATTGGCAACGGCTTTGGTCGGTTCTGATCCAACCATTATGCTAACTGGGCCTGCGCCTGCTGCGCGTAAAGCGTTGGAAAAAGCTGGTTTAACGATTGACGATATTGATCTATTTGAAGTCAATGAAGCCTTTGCATCTGTGGTAATGCGCTTTATGACCGAATTAAAAGTGCCTGCTGAGAAAGTCAATGTGAATGGTGGTGCAATTGCAATGGGGCATCCATTGGGTGCAACAGGTGCGATGATTCTTGGAACTTTACTGGATGAATTAGAGCGTCAGGGCAAAAAGCGTGGCTTGGCAACATTATGTGTGGGTGGTGGCATGGGTATTGCGACCATTATTGAGTTGGTATAACCACCTAAATTTTATTGAGCATTTGATACACAAATCAGTCATACGCAACCTACCCATTTTTTGAATCTAATGTTTTTGCAATCCTTTCGATAGGAATAGTCATTAAAACAGGTTTTGCGTATGACAATGGTTTTGCCTACTTTTGCCGAAACAAAAGTAGGTCGAACCGAAGGTTAAACCCGAAATTAAAATAAATTTGGAATGACTCTGCGATGCTGAAAATTCATACAACTATGCAGAAGTACACATTTCAAGTTCAAAAAATCATTTGGATAAAAACTTTATGAGCGCAATTCAATATTTAAAAAATGACGATGGCATTGTTATTCTGACTTTAGATTCTCCGAATCAATCAGCAAATACTATGAATGCAGATTTTCGTGTAGCTTTGGAAAATATTGTTTCTAAACTGAAATCTGAAACTTCTATAACAGGGATTATTTTTCGTTCAGCGAAAAAAACTTTCTTTGCAGGCGGCGATTTGGATGAGTTGATTCAAGCTCGTTTGGAAGATGCCACTCCATTTTTTGAAATGATTCAGAAAATGAAAGCAGAGTTTCGCTATATCGAAACTTTAGGTGTTCCTGTCGTTGCAGCATTGAATGGTACAGCTTTAGGTGGTGGTTGGGAAATCGCTTTAGGTTGTCATGCACGTATTGCATTGAATGATCCTAAAACGAAGTTTGGTTTGCCTGAAGTGACTTTAGGTCTACTGCCGGGTGGTGGTGGTATCGTGCGTATGGTACGGCTTTTAGGATTACAAAATGCTTTTCCATTCTTAATGGAAGGTAAGCAGTTTGGTGTAGATAAAGCAAAATCTCTTGGTTTAATTCAAGATACTGCGAAAACACCTGAAGAGTTGATGGACAAAGCGATTGCTTGGGTAAAAGAACATCCAAAGTCGCAACAACCGTTTGATGTAAAAGGTTATAAAATTCCGGGTGGTGATCCTAAAACACCTGCGGTTGCGCAAATGCTGGCGATTGCTCCAGCGATGCTCCGTGATAAAACTAAAGGTTGCTATCCTGCACCTGAAGCAATCATGGCGGCTGCAGTTGAAGGTGCGCAAGTCGATGTTGATACAGCGCTGACTATTGAATCACGTTATTTTACCTATCTTGCCACAGGTCAAGTTTCAAAAAACATGATCGGTACTTTTTGGCATGGAATGAATGCAATTAAAGCAGGTGCGAGTCGTCCTAAAGACGTTGCAAAATGGCAAGCAAGTAAAGTCGGTGTACTTGGCGCAGGTATGATGGGGGCAGGTATTGCTTACTCTACAGCAATCAAAGGGGTTCCCGTTGTATTGAAAGATGTTTCTGTAGAAAATGCAGAAAAAGGTAAAGCCTATAGCCAAAAATTACTAGATAAAAAAGTAGCGCAAGGTCGTATGACGGCTGAAAAACGTGATCAGGTTTTAAGTTTAATTACTGCTACAGCATCTGCGGAAGATTTAAAAGGCTGTGATTTAATTATCGAAGCGGTATTTGAAAATCAAGAACTCAAAGCGAAAGTTACTCAAGAAGCCGAAGCATTCCTTGCAGAAGGTGGTGTGATGGCTTCAAATACTTCGACATTACCGATTACTGGTTTGGCAAACGCATCGAAGGATCAAGCAAATTTCATTGGTCTGCATTTCTTTAGCCCAGTCGATAAAATGCAATTGGTTGAAATCATTAAAGGTAAAAACACCTCTACTGAAACTTTGGCAAAAGCATATGATTATGTACAGCAAATTGGCAAAATCCCGATTGTTGTCAATGATAGTCGTGGCTTCTTCACCAGTCGTGTATTTGGTACTTTTGTTCAAGAAGGTCTGCGTTTACTGCATGAAGGTGTACATCCAGCTCGTATTGAAATGGCAGCACTCAAAGCAGGTATGCCTGTTGGCCCATTGGCTATTCAAGATGAAGTTGCATTAACACTTTCTGAACATGTTGCCAATGAAACGCGTAAGGCGCTTCAGGCTGAAGGTAAAGATTTACCTCGTTCAGGTGCAGATGATGTGATTCAAACCATGATTCATACTTTCGACCGTAAAGGTAAAGCTGCTGGTGCAGGTTTCTATGATTATCCAGAAGGTGGGAGAAAGCATCTTTGGGAAGGTTTGAGCCATTGGAAGAAAGATGTAGATATTTCTGAACAAGAAATGATAGACCGCTTCCTGTTTGTACAATCGCTAGATACCTTACGTTGTTATGAAGAAAATGTTCTTGAATCTGTGATTGACGCCAATATCGGTTCGATCTTTGGGATTGGTTTTACGCCGTGGACAGGGGGTGCAATTCAGTTTTTAAATCAATATGGTTTAGACCAAGCTGTACAACGTGCCAGTCAACTTGAAGCGAAGTATGGTGAGCGTTTCAAAGCACCACAACGTCTGGTTGAATCGGTGCCATCGGGTCAGATTCGCTAAAACTTCCACCTTAAAAAAGGGATCGGCAGATCCCTTTTTTATGTTCTCAGCACACAACAAAATTAACCTGCTGATTCAGCATCTAATTTTGACTTATTTTAGTGCATTCTTTTCAAGCCCGATGCAGTTTTTTGTGTTATAAAGTTACATAGTTTTAGATTTATTTTTATTCAATTGGGCTGTTGCACATGACTGACAATACTTCTCCTGAAAAATCACCATGGGGTTGGAAAGCACTGATTATTGCTTTCATTTTAAGTGGAATTTTCTTAGGTATCTTCTACCTTGCGATCACCAATGAGCCTGACTATATGCCAAGTCAGCAAACGCAGCAAAACTCTCAGCAACATGCTTTTAAAAATGCGCCTGCAATGTCTGAAGAAGCGATGGCCAAAGCACAAGCGGATAAAGATGCGCGCGAAGCAAGAGCTCAAGCAGCTTCTGAAGATACCACAGAACATGCAACCGCTGATGAGCACGACATGAGTGCCGATGAACATGCGAAAATGTCAACTGAACATGGTCACTAATATGCTGTGACTAATAAAAAAGCCCTGAAAGATCAGGGCTTTTTTATGGATGATAAACGCATATGGATATGCGGAATGCCACAATCCAAATACTCCTCACCCTCTTGCATAAAGCCCAAAGCCTGATAAAACGCTTGCGCATGCACTTGAGAGGACAAGACTAAAAATGGACGCTGTTGCTGTTGGGCATATGCAATCACCGCCTGCATCAGGACTTTGCCCACGCCCAAACCACGATGGGACTTCAAAACTGCAACACGACCAATACTATGATTTTGCAAAAGTCGTGCGGTGGCGATGGCTTGATCTTGCTCATAAACCACAAAATGAACTGCGATTTCATCTTGCTCATCCCATTCATCTTCAGCAGCAATGTTTTGCTCTTGAATAAAGACCTGCTCACGAATCATTTTCGCAGCCTGTTGCAACTCTTCCCATGCTCCATGCGTAATCTTCAAGCTTGGCATTTTCATTTCTCTATAAATCATCTCTGTATTGGTCATTGCACTAAAAAGTGATGTTCAGATCAGCATTTACAGCCTACATCCTGCTGATCCCATTGATTATTCAATAGCAATTCCAGTGAGTGTTTTTGAATACTATACATCTCTTTCAAGGCTTGAATTTGTGCCAAGACTGCAACATCGGGCGCTTGATAATCCTTACGCTTGGTTGCCAAAATCATTTTATTCTTGCTGGTATGCTCAAGTGCTACAAACTCAAACACTTTGGTTTCATAGCCATAGGCTTTGAGTAATAAGGCACGAATAGTATCGGTCAGCATTTCAGCTTGCTGTCCTGCATGAATGCCAAACTGCAACATCGGTTGCAACACGAGCGGAGCTTTCAGCTGTGGGCGCAATTCTTTATGACAACACGGCGCACACATGATCATTTCAGCATTTAAACGAATGCCGGTATGAATCGCAAAGTCCGTCGCGACATCACATGCATGCAGCGCAATCATCACATCGAGGCGTTCAGGTTGGTACGTCCGAACATCACCCTGAAAAAAATCAAGTTGCTGGAAATCCGACTTGTTCGCAACCTCCTGACAGAACTCCACCATCTTGCTGTTTAGCTCAACCCCAGTCACAAAAGGGTTCAGATCTTGCTTCAGCAAATAATCATATAAAGCAAAAGTTAAATAGCCTTTTCCTGAGCCAAAATCGACCACGCGCAGTTGTTCAGGCAGTTGAATATGACTTAGTGCCCCTGAGAAAATTTCGACAAACTTATTAATCTGCTTCCACTTACGCGCCATACTGGGAATGATGTGCGCTTTTGCATCGGTAATACCAAGCGGCTGTAAGAAATAACTGTCTTGATCGACAAAACGCTGTTTGACACGGTCATGACCTTTCTGCTCAACAGCTTTGGTTACCGTTTTATTTTTACTTTGCGTCAGTATGGCTTTCTTCTTGTTCTTCTTCAGTTGCCACTCTTGTTCAGTTGTCAGCAGATTGGCTTGTTTACACTGCGCCAAAAGTGCAGTTACCGTATCAAGTGCTGTGTCTAATGAATAATTTTTGGTGACATCTTGGGTTTTATGGCGATATAAACAGCTCAATACAGGCTGTCCTTGCAACATGACGACTCGAAAAGTCATCTTCTCGAGTTGCTCCAGTTCACCCTGATATTGACTCAGAATCATCCGATCAAAACTTTGAGATTCAAGCGCTTGCTGGAAGGCTTGAAGGAATTGCTGCTCTTGCGCAGAGGACGATACCGAAACGGTCATAATAGAAACCAAAAAAAGAATTGCGATTAAATTTTAAAGCGTCTTACGCTAAATGCAAATTTGAATTACGATACAGTTGTATATTTTATAAAAATGCACATGACTTATGAGCGCTCACCCTGTTGTAAACTACGATCCTGTTGAAGAAAGAATCAATTTTATTAGCCATGCTATTGGAGCAGGTCTTGCACTCATAGCGGGTATTTTATTGATTATCAAAGGGTCTTACTTAGAAACAGCGCAGTGGATGGGGCTGTGGGTCTATGCTTTGAGCCTATTTTTATTATTTGCCGCATCAAGCTTGTATCATTTTGCGGAATCTCCAGAGCGTCGCGGCTGGTATAAAAAATTAGATCACACTGCTATTTATTATCTGATTGCGGGAACCTACACTCCATTTTTGTCTATCGCACTGCCCACGCAAAAAGCCCATTACCTACTCATTGCACTTTGGGTGATTGCACTCATTGGTACACTATTCAAGTTAGTTTTCATTCATCGCTTTGAAAAAATTTCACTGATTGCTTATCTGCTTATGGGTTGGCTGGCTGTACTGGTAATGGATGATATGCAACGCTTTTTATCTAAACCAGCTTTGACTTTTTTAATCATTGGTGGACTTTCCTATACCATCGGTGCATTGTTTTATGCGCTAAAAAAGGTAAGATATACGCACGCTATCTGGCATATTTTTGTATTGATTGGTGCAGGATCACATTTCCTGTCCATCTATCTTTACGTGATATAACCCGCGCACACTACATTTTTTAGTAACCCTAATTCCGTAGTCTGCCCGAGGAACATTCGTATTTTTTTAAAAAATTACGCCTTTTTTAAAAAGATGACGCTTTTAAAACTCAGTTCGACTATTTTTTAAGTGTAAGGTCTACCATGGCGTCATTAAATACTGCTGTTGCTGAACAGCAGCCTGTAAACTCAAAATTCCGCGTACTTACAGCCAGTCTGGTAGGTACAACTATCGAATTCTTCGATTTTTATATTTATGCCACTGCGGCTGTCATTATTTTTCCGTACCTGTTCTTTCCAGTAAGTACCGATCCAATGACTGCGACCATTCAGTCTTTGGCAACCTTCGCGATTGCCTTTATTGCACGCCCGATTGGCGCTGCACTCTTTGGACATTTAGGTGATCGTATCGGCCGAAAGGCGACCTTGGTTGCAGCTTTGCTGACCATGGGACTTTCAACTGTGTGTATAGGCTTATTACCCACCTATGCACAAATTGGAATTGCCGCGCCATTACTACTTGCACTGTGTCGTTTAGGTCAAGGACTCGGCTTAGGTGGTGAATGGTCGGGTGCGGTATTGCTTGCCACAGAAAATGCACCTGAAGGTAAACGTGCTTGGTATGGTATGTTCCCCCAACTGGGCGCGCCGATTGGCTTTATCTTAGCAACTGGTTCATTCTTAACGCTGGGTCATTTTATGACTGAAGAAGCGTTCATGACTTGGGGCTGGCGTATTCCCTTTATCTCAAGTGCATTATTGGTAATTGTAGGTCTCTGGATTCGTTTACAACTCCATGAAACTCCTGCGTTCCAGAAAGTTTTAGACAAGCAAAAAGAAGTTAACATTCCATTTAAAGAAGTGATCACCAAGCACTGGGGCATGTTAATTTTAGGTACCATTGCAGCCATTTGTACCTTTGTGGTGTTCTACCTCACGACAGTATTTGCTTTACAATGGGGTACCAAACAGCTGGGTTACACCCGTGAACAGTTCTTACAACTTCAACTGGTCGCAACCCTCTGCTTTGCTGCATTCATCCCCTTGTCGGCGGTTTTTGCGGAAAAATTTGGTCGTAAAACCACCTCTATTGCAGTCTGTATTGCTGCGGCGTTATTTGGTTTAGTATTCTCAAGCATGTTGGAATCAGGCAATACCCTTGTTGTGTTCTTGTTCCTGTGTATTGGTTTATCCATCATGGGTTTAACCTATGGACCAATTGGTACTGTGCTCTCTGAAATTTTTCCAATATCCGTTCGTTATACAGGTTCAGCGCTAACCTTTAACCTTGCGGGGATCTTTGGAGCATCATTTGCACCTCTCATTGCCACCAAGCTTGCAACCACCTATGGTTTACACGCAGTAGGTTACTACCTCACGGCGGCATCGCTTCTGTCATTATGTGCGTTCTTAATGATCCGTGAAACCAAAAATGATGATGTCAATAATCAAATTTAACCCTGAATTTGATGTCTAAAAACCAGCACAATGATGCTGGTTTTTTTATACCAATGCTTTAACAAACGCTACAAAAACCATATTTAAAATCTGTCGTTTTACTTCAAAAATAGAGAAAGATACAGATGAATAGGACCGAAAAATGGATGAAAAAATACAACAACTCACCAATGAACAACTCCTTGATGTCATCGTATTAGTTGAAGAAAATAAAATTATTCAAGCCATTCAATACATCGCCACACATACCGCTTTTCAATACGATGATGCACAAGAGATCGTGACTGAACTCACAAAGCGGCATGATGCTGCACTAAAAAACATGTATCGCCATAAACGACATCAACAACAACGCATATCAACCGCTGAATTAAGACACCACAGCACCTTTGTGTCTGAAGGACGGAGCTTTACACAACAACAGCCACAAAGCCCGCATAGCACAGCAGTAAATAACCTCGATGCAATACAAGACCTACAAGCGCTCCATACAAAAAACCACAACCTTTGGATCGTCTTGGCTGTGGTCATTTTGGTTTTAAGCTTTATTTTTTATTGGTTCTAAACCCAACTTAAATCAGTTCAATAATATCGATCGTCGGTGGTACGCGAAAACGAAACGGCACACCCACCATACCTGTTCCAACCGTGACAAACACATCCGCATGTTCATGTCGGTACAAGCCTTTTTTGTGTCCTAATATAGATACTTTTTTCATTACATAGTCTGTGAGCCATGGCAGTTCAACTTGACCACCATGGGTATGACCCGAAAGCATTAAAGGACGGCTGGGTAAAGCGGGTATCATATCGACCGTGTCTGGATTGTGCGATAAGATGACCCATGGTTTGTCCTGCGGTAAATGCGGCATAAAACGCATATCCGCATTACCTGCCCACAAATCTCCGACTCCAATCAAACGAAACTCTTCAAATTCAACAATCTGACCTTCAATATCAATCACATTATTCACCTTCAAAGCATGTCTTAACAAATTTTGAATCGGCGGGCCTGGATATTGTTCATCATGATTGCCATTGACCGAATAGACTGGCGCATTAATTTCTTGCAATACTTCTAATTCTTCTGCCAGTGTATTTTCAGGTTCATATGTCCAATCCCCTGCAACCACCACCAAATCAGGTTTTTGTTCATTCAGTCGTTTGACGATTGTTTTCAGTTGTCGCTCATGCCCTGAAAATAGACCAATATGTAGATCGGCAATTAAGGCAATACGAACAGGTTTGAGTAATTTATAATCTTCTTGGATTTGATATTGAGTGGTTTTGACATGTACAAAATGCGGTTCGATGAAACGTGCATAACACAGCACACCACTAACCAAAAACACAAAAATAGCTTCATGCCATGAATAATAGCCCTGAAAGCCGGCATATAAGCTAAAGAAAAACAAAGGAATGAGTAAATAAGAGAGATAAAAAGCCAACAAATGCACAAAGGCTTTAAACGGATGAATAGTCTCCGTATTGGTTTGACTGATCCATGCCTGATACACCGCCCACCCCGCAAGCAAGGCCATCGCAATATAAAAATAGAACACGACGGAGTGTATATTCATCATAGACTTTTACTCACAAACTGTTCATCAAGAACACATAATCTTCTGTTTATCTTTTCACAGCTCAGAATTATACTCAAACCAAATTTATAGACCTTATGACGATGGAAAAACCTCACGGCTTAGCGAAACAAACTTTATTCCGCTCATCTTCGACTCAGCAAGGTGCCAAACTGTTGTTGCTGAGCTGTATGGTTTTGACTGTCCCAGCGTGTAACACCTTACCCAAGCAGATCCCACAGACGCCCGTCTATGCCTTTGATTTGCCAACCGATCAAACCAGTTTAGGCAAAATCGTACTGCCTTTACGTGAACAAAATCCAGGCCTTACAGGTTTCCATGTTCTCTATAATCCACTCGAAGCATTGGCCGCGCGTATCCATCTCATTGATAAGGCAGAAAAGACCTTAGATCTACAATACTATATTTGGGACAACGATCGTATTGGTTCTTTAGCGCTTTATTCTATTTTGAAAGCCGCTGATCGCGGGGTGAAGGTTCGATTACTAATCGATGATAACAATGCCAAGAAAATGGAAGGCATTTATTTGGCGCTCGACCAACACGCAAATATTGACATCAAACTGTATAACCCCTACCGCTTCCGTCACTATCGCGCGATGGATATGGTCTTAAATCTAAAACGCATCAACCGTCGTATGCACAACAAAAGCTTCATTGCCGATAATCAAATTTCGTTGATTGGTGGGCGTAACATGAGCAATCAATATTATAACGTCAGCGACAGTTATCAATTTTCCGATGTTGATGTGATGTTGGTCGGCTCTGCCTCAGATGAAATTGTGCATTCCTTCGATGAATACTGGAATGACGACTATGCCTTTCCAGTGCGTCAAATTGTCAACGCCAACCATTACAGCTTGCGTTATGAGGGTTTAAAAACCCAGTTAGAGCAGCACTATCAGGAAGTGACCGTACAAAATTATTTGGATCTAGCCAATCGTTCGCAGGCCTTTGAACACTGGCTAAATGATAGTATCCAGTTCGATTGGGTCAAAGCCGAAGTGGTGAAAGACTCACCAAGCAAAACCAAGTCTCGTGCGAAAAAAGAAGAACATTTAAACTTCCAGTTGCAAACCCATTTAGAAAAGCCAATGGAAAGCATCGACATCATTTCTGCCTATTTTGTGCCTGAACGTAAAGGCAAAAAACATCTGGCAAATCTAGCTCAAAGTGACATTCAAGTTCGCGTACTGACCAACTCATTTAAAGCCAATGATGTGCCATTGGTGCATGCTTTCTATGGAAAATATCGTGAAGACTTGCTGGAAAGTGGTGTTCAACTCTATGAATTTTTAGCTACGCCTGCGGCCGAAGCCCTAAATGAAAACAATGAAGAAATTTCGAAAAAAGCCAAAGTCAGCATCAAAGGATTAAGCCGCTCGAGTCTACATGCCAAACTCATGGCCATTGATGAGAAACAGGTTTTTATTGGTTCATTTAATTTTGATCCCCGCTCTGCCAACTTAAATACAGAAATTGGGGTTTTACTGAACAGTCCGCCGCTGGCCAAAGCGGTACACTACACCATGGACCAAAACCTCAGTAAATATGCCTATAAGCTGGTCCTAGACGCAAACAAAAACATTAACTGGCAAATCAAACAAGCTGATGGCTCTACCAAAACCTATACCACTGAACCAAAAATGAATTGGTTTAAACGCGCTGGTCTCAAAGTCGTTTCTTGGCTACCGATTGAAGGCTTTATGTAAGCCTTCAAGCTTGTTGCATGTTGGGTTGGGACTTCAAAACTTTGTGATGTAAATCAGCCAAACCTTGCACCATTTTTTGTTGGACCAGTGCCGTTAAACTCTCAACCGTATGTCCTGCGGTACAAATGGCTGGGAGCGCAACTAAATGTGCCGTGACTTGTGGCATTTCTAGTACTTTTTTAACATGCTCGGCAAAACTAATGTTACCGATAAACGGAGAGACTTGGTCAAGCCCACCCTGTTGATTCACATAGCAAATCAAACAAATTTGCACATCACGCTGGGCCTCAATTGCTGCGCCTAATATACGTCCATGCACCTTTTTCACTTTAGAACCATCGGTCGTGGTCGCTTCCGGGAAAAACAACACAGGAATATCTTGTTTTAAAAACGCTGTAATTTGCTCTCGAATTTTGATGGAATCGCCTGAACCACGTTGAATAAACAAAGTTCCACCACTTTTTGCCAGCTTGCCAAACACAGGCCATTTTTCAATTTCAGCCTTGGCCAAAAAGAAAACTCGTGCGCCTGAACCTAAAACCGCGACATCTAACCACGAAATATGATTGCTGACCCAAAGTGCAGGCTTACGTGGAATATCCCCGTGGACATGAACATCAATGTTAAAAACCTTGCACAGTCGACGACAGAAATACTGCACGTAACGGGTATTTTGTGGATTGTTAATGTCTTTATACAAGCCATGTCGATAGACCAAATAAAACCCTTCGGACACGGCGCCAAGCCCCGAAGCCAACTTTTTACCATACAGAAAAAGCTTAGAGACACCTTTTAGTGATGTTGTTTTTATTTCAATATTCGATTGCATAGACGGTTCACTTGGCACAGCTTCATTCAACATTTAATCATTGATTTCGGCTCATTCTATACTGATCTTGATCAACTTGCATTGATCATAAAAACCGAAGGACTAGATGATTATTTTCAATTTTAATCGTTTAAACAAATTAATTAAAATAAATCAATCGAAATACCAAAACATAGTGTGTGCATGAACGATCAAATGAATCCTCCAGCTCCGCCGTTAAATCCTGTTCAGGCACTGAAATTTATTATAGGGCTCAGTATTTTATACTTTGGCACCTTACTGCTTTTGGTTCACTTATTTCGCTCAATGTAAGGCAACGGCATAACTATTTCGCTCAATCTCAGCAAATTCATCTACACTAGAGTTTTCAATGTGAGATCGAATTTAGTGGAATATTTTGAGCAGAAGCAAGGTGGCGAAAAAACCATTTTAGTCAGTGTTGCCATCCATATTCTGGAAGACCTTGATGCAGAAGAATTTCGCTTGCTTGCTAAGTCGGCAGGTGCAGAAATTCTGGAGCATGTTCACGCTCAAAGATTCAAACCCGATGCTAAATATTTCATTGGTTCAGGCAAAGCAGAAGAAATTGCTGCTCGTGTTGAGGAGCTTGAAGCCACACTGGTGATTATTGACCATGCCCTAACCCCTAGTCAGGAACGTAATCTGAGTCGCATTATCAAGTGCCGCGTCATTGACCGTACACGCCTTATTCTAGATATCTTTGCACAACGTGCCCGTACCCATGAAGGGAAACTTCAAGTCGAATTGGCTCAATTGGATCACTTGTCTTCTCGACTGGTCGGTACAGGCATTAGACTCGATAGCCAAAAAGGCGGGATTGGACTCCGTGGTCCAGGTGAAACGCAACTCGAAACTGACCGTCGTTTACTTCGTGTCCGTGTTGGACAACTTAAAGATAAATTAGAAAAAGTCCGTCAGACCCGTATTCAAGGGCGTGCTGCACGTCAAAAAGCAGCAATTCCAACCGTTTCTTTGGTTGGTTATACCAATGCGGGCAAATCGACCCTGTTTAACACCCTTGCCAAATCTGATGTTTATGCCGCAGATCAGTTATTTGCAACCTTAGATCCAACCTTAAGACGTTTGGAATGGGACGGTATTGGCCCGCTGGTCCTAGCCGACACGGTTGGTTTTGTGCGTAATCTTGCGCATGCTTTAGTGGAATCGTTTAAAGCGACGCTAGAGGAAACATTAGAAGCCAGCTTGCTGTTGCATGTGATTGATTCGAGCAGTCCAGACCATATGGAACAAATTGAAGCTGTTGAAAAAGTGCTCAAAGAAATTGGCGCAGATATTCCAATCCTACGGGTGTATAACAAGATCGATCAAAGTGGCGAACAAGCCAAAATCATTTACGCTGAACCCAATGTACCTGAGCGTGTCTATGTCTCAGCACATACAGGCGAAGGATTTAATCTACTACGCCAAGCGGTCCAAGAGTGCTTGATGGGCCAAATTCAAAATTTTGACGTCTTACTCAAACCTGCCTATGGAAAATTGCGTAATCAACTGTACGCCCTAAATGTGATTCAATCTGAAAATTATGATGATGAGGGCAACCTACACCTACAAGTGTATATTGCGCCACATAAACTTGAACAATTGATCAAACAAGCACATTTACCGATTAATGAAATTTTAGGTTTGAAAGCAAAACAATTTCATCGTGAACTCGAAGAATTTGAAATCAAAAGCTAAATCGGTTAAAACGTGATAAGTAAAATGTTAATGACAGAACAAAATGGAATGGATAAAAACTGTTGATTGGAAAGCATGGATCGGCACGGTTGCCCTGATCATCATCTTTCGTGAAGCGGCTGTGTGGATCACTGGACGTTTTGGACATCCTGAACTGGGCAATTTAATTGGACTCATTAGTTTATTAATCGTCCTTTTGGGTTGGAGAAAATTTCATAAAATTCCAGCACGTTTGGTCGATACCAACAATAAAATCATGAAAGAAAGTGCCTTTGCTTTTCTACCTATCAGTGCAGGTTCTCTACTGATGATGACGCATTTAGGCAGTGAAATCCCAATGTTTTTGGTGGTGCTATTTGTCAGCACACTAATTCCACTGTGGGTTTACGCAAAAATGTCTAAGAAATGGCTTTAGGAGTGTGCACATGATTCCCATTATTTTCGGTTTTTTCCTAACTCTCGTTGCCTATTTACTGGCAAAGCCACTCAACAAAAAACTGCCACAAATTCCCGTGATTGTTTTTGGCATGTGCTTTGTGATTGCACTGCTCTTGTTGTTAAACATTCCGTATGAGCAATATATGGCACAGGTCAATCCAGTGTTTAACCATCTGCTCGGTTATGTCACGGTCGCATTAGCAATTCCATTGGCTGCCATGCGCTATGACGACCTCCCCCTCAAAGCCGTGGTGGGTATCTTGGTCTTTGCCAGTATCAGTGCGGTCGGACTGCCGATGGGACTGGCTTATCTACTACATTTGTCCGATCCTACCATTATGGCATTTGCCACACGCGCAGTCACAACGCCAATTGCGATTAACATTGCAACACTGCTGCAAGCCCCTGTGAGTCTGGCTATTTTAATCGTGATTTTATCTGGTGTGATTGGTGCTGCATTTTCGCCACTGATTCTCAAACACATTAATGACGAGCGAGCATCGGGCTTAGCGCTAGGTCTTGCAGCTCATGCCATCGGTACAGCTCAAGCATGGCAACGGGGAAGTATTGCTGGACGTTACGCAGCCTTTGGAATGGCTGTCAATGCAGTATTTACAGCAATCTGGTTACCGTTGTTTATTCTATACTTGCAAAAAATGTGATATGTTCCTCACATAAACAATTGTATTGTTTAAAAAATCGACTTAAGATGAGTTTGTCGTTGATTAAATGATAAAAGGATTTTGTTCATGAGCAAATTGACACTTGCAATCGCATTCGCTACAACCGTTATGGGTAGTACAGCTTTCGCTGAAGATATTAGCGGCACTTGGAAAAATATTGATGACAAAACTGGGTCGTCAAAAGCCATCCTTGATATTCGCCAAGAATCAAATGGGACCTATACCGCTAAGATCGTTAAAGTAACGCCTCGTCCGGGTTATACACCAAAAGAAACTTGTATTAATTGCCCTGCGCCGTATACCAATAAGCCCATTTTAGGCATGGATGTGATGAAAGGTTTGAAACACAGCGGTAATACCAATTACACGGGTGGAAAAATCATTGATCCACTGTCTGGTAATATTTATAGCTGTAAAGCAAAACTCAGTTCGAATGGCAAACGCTTAACCTTGCGAGGATACGTGGGCATATCGGCTCTAGGTCGCAGCCAAACTTGGATTCGAGAATAATCTAGGTTCTTATTACTGAACAGGCCTGGTCTACGCAATCACTTGATCAATTCATTTTAGATTTTGTAGACCACTACTGAGTCACTTATACATTACTCCAAACTTAGTCTGATGGTTTCAAATTCAATGAATAAAAGAGTTTCAGCTAAGCGTGTATGATTTTTCAATTTTTAAAGGCAACTGCCTAATTCATATCTAAACACAAAACAGTTTGCCTTGTGCAAACTGTTTATTTTTCTGTGTCTTGGATATCTTTTTGTGAAACTATAGAGAACCTTATATGAAAAGTAAGTTTTTTATCGCGGGATTAACATTGTCCATGCTTTGCGGGGGAGCATTTGCACAGGACTTAACAGGGACATGGCAACAAATTGATGATAAGTCAGGTTCACCAAAAGCCATTATCGAAATTCGTAAAGAATCGAACAATACTTACACTGGAAAAATTGTAAAAATTACACCACGCCCAGGCTATACCCCAAAAGAAACTTGTGTGAATTGCCCTACGCCATATACCAACAAACCAATTTTAGGTATGGACATTATTAAAGGCTTAAAGCATGTCGACGGCACCAATAACTATGAAAAAGGTCGTGTGATTGATCCGCTGTCAGGCAAACTTTATGATGCGAAAATGAAACTGAATGCCACAGGAAAGCGTCTTTCGCTACGTGCATACATCGGTGTTTCTGCTTTAGGTCGTAACCAAACCTGGTTAAGAATCGACTAAGAATAAAAAAAGCCACGAAGTTCGTGGCTTTTTTAATGCGTGTGCTATTAAACGGGATTATCAACTGCAAATAAGGTCTCATCTTCTAAACGATAAGCCATTAATTGATGTCCCCAAACACAACCGCCATCTACATTTTGAATCGAGTCCGAAATGGTTTTACCTTGTAAAGCAGCCCAGTGACCAAACACAACTTTATGGGTTTGCGCTGCTTGTGAAGCAAATTCGAACCATGGTTTGAAGCCTTCAGGCATCGGGTCGCTGAGTGAATCTTTAAAACTAAACTCCAAACGCCCAGCACTATCGGTTAAACGCATACGAGTCAAATAATTTACGATACAACGTAAACGCGCATGTCCCGTTAGTTCATTCGACCATAAGGTAGGCTCTTTGCCATACATTTCTTTTAAAAAGGCATCGACAACATCAAAATCATCCGCTGCAATGACCGCCTCAACTTCTGCGGCTAAAGCAGCAGTTTGTTCCGCTGTCCAATTGGTTGGAATGCCTGCATGAGTCAGAATCGTCTTTGCGTTTGGGAACACACACAAAGGTTGTTTACGTAGCCAATCAATCAAATCATCACTATCAATCGCATCAATCACATCACGAATGTTATCTTTGTCTTTAATTGCTTTAATGCCACGTGCAGCCGCCAGCAAAGTTAAATCATGATTGCCTAAAACTGTTGCAGCCGCATTACGCTCTACTAATTTTTTAATAAAGCGTAAAGCACCCAATGAGTTTTCACCACGGGCAACCAAATCCCCAGCAAACCAAATAAAATCTTGGTCAGGATCAAACTGAATAGTCTTTAGCAAGGCTTTTAGTGCTTCAAAACAACCCTGCACATCACCAATGACATAATTGTATCGAATCTCTGCACCTGTCACCTTAAGCCACCATTTGATCTGCTAATGCCACAAATTGAGCCAGTGTTAAAGTCTCTGGACGTGCCATCGGATCAACACCCGCTTGTTCAAAACCATCTTCAACCAACATGCCTTTTAAGCTATTACGCAAAGTTTTACGACGCTGAGTAAAGACGTGCGAGACCAAACGTGCCAAGGCTTTTTCATTTTTTGCCACAATCGGCTTAACCTCATACGGCTCTAAACGGAACACCGCAGAAGTCACTTTTGGTGGCGGGTTAAATGAACCCGGTGGTACTTCAAACAAGAACGTAGGTTTACAGAAATACTGAATCATCACCGACAAACGACCATATTCTTTGCTATTTGGAGAAGCTGTAATACGGTCAACCACTTCTTTTTGTAGCATAAAGTGCATGTCTTTAACTTTGTCACCAAACTCCAAGAGATGAAACAAAAGTGGCGTTGAGATGTTATACGGCAAATTACCCACAACCCGTAAAGGACGACCATCTTCAAATAAGTTGGTGAAGTCGTACTTCAGTGCATCGGTTTCAATAATGGTTAAACGTTCAGGATGTGGCACACGCCCTGGCAAACCTGCCGCCAAATCACGGTCTAATTCGACAACCGTAAGTGCATCACATTCACCAATCAACGGTGATGTTAATGCTGCCAAACCCGGGCCAATTTCCACAATGTTATCACCTGAACGTGGTGCAACTGAACGTACAATCTTGGCAATCACACGTTGGTCATGTAAGAAGTTTTGCCCAAAACGCTTCCGCGTATGGTGCCCTTCATCTTTAGGGTTTAAGGCATTAATTTGATACATAAAATTTTCCAACGTGAGTTAATCACTGAACATTAGTGACGAGCTAATTCTAACGCTAAATCAACAGCGACCTGTAAGCTTGAGCTTTTCGCAAAACCTGTGCCTGCGAGGGAGAGAGCTGTGCCATGATCGACTGAGGTACGAATAAACGGTAAGCCCAAAGTAATATTAATGGCTTCACCAAACCCTTGCGATTTTAACACAGGTAAACCCTGATCGTGATACATCGCCAAAACAGCGTCGGCATCTTTTAAATTTTCTAGGGTAAATAAGGTGTCGGCAGGTAGGCTCAGGCTCATATTTATGCCTTGAGCACGGTAGCTTTCCAGCACAGGGTTAATCACCTCAATTTCTTCCATGCCCAAATAACCATCCTCCCCCGCATGTGGATTTAGGCCACACACTAAAATGTGGGGATGCTCTTTTTTAAATTTGCTTTTTAAGTCCTGAATTAAAATATCAATCACTTGATACAGTCGTTCTTTGGTAATCGCATCAGGTACAGCTCTTAAGGGCAAATGTGTAGTAGCCAGCGCGACACGCAAGGTCTTGGTTGCGAGCATCATCACCACACGTTCAACTCCAGCAAACTCTTGGTAGTATTCGGTATGTCCACTAAAGTGAATCCCAGCATCATTGATAACTGACTTTTGTACAGGTGCAGTTGCAACACCTACACTTTTACCGGACAGAGCATAATCGGCCGAACGTCGTAGCTGCTCTAAGACATAAGGCGCATTTTCAGGATTCAGTTCTCCGGGTACAACAGCCTGATTTAAAGCAACATGCTCCACATAAAGCTGACCATCTGGTGATGAATTCTCTTGACCTGAATACTCAATCAACTCAACAGAAATACCTAAGCATTCTGCACGCGAACGCAATAAGTTTAGATCTCCAAGAACCACGATCGGACGTTCATCTATACGAGCAGCAAGGCTTAAACAAATATCTGGACCAATCCCAGCAGGTTCACCACTGGTGACATATAAAGGCAGCATAAGCAACTCAAATAAAATGCGTTTTGACTATTATACAACGTCTCATCCAGTATCTCCGCATTCACCGTACTCAACTTGAACCTATTCTTTTATATTTAAATCCTCACTTATCCTGTTTTCACATCCCATCGACTTTCAAAGAAAAAAATAAAGCCTCAAACACATCAAACATGAGCAAAGAAATTGAGAGTCGCAGCTCCTGCACTATCCGTTATTCTAAAATGGTTCTATCGTGATGATCCCGCATTTCATTCAGTGAAGTCATAAAGTTCAATATCGCTGTTTCCTCATTTTTTAAAGTTTGAACGCTTTTGTGATTTTTTAAAAAGAATAAACTTTGATCTCTTCCTTTATGCAGGGAAATACCTTAAAATACGGCTCTTAAAATTTTATATTTTCATTTGTGATTCTGAGCAACTTCGTTTAGAATCGCGTCTCCTTTTGTTTGGACAGATTCCATAGTCCAAACCAACTATAATAGGTAGTGGTTTAATGAAAACTCTCAGCGCTAAGCCTGCTGAAGTTCAACACGACTGGTACGTTGTTGATGCTTCTGGCAAAACTTTAGGTCGCCTTGCGACTGAAATCGCTCGTCGTCTACGTGGTAAGCACAAGACTTCTTATACTCCTCACGTTGACACTGGCGATTATATCGTTGTAATCAATGCTGAAGAAATTCAAGTGACTGGTAAAAAAGCGCTTGATAAAAAATACTATCGCCACACTGGCTTCCCTGGTGGTATCCGTGAGACTAACTTTGAAAAGTTAATCGCTCACAAACCTGAAGCAGTTTTAGAAAAAGCTGTTAAAGGTATGTTACCAAAAGGTCCTCTTGGTTATGCAATGATCAAGAAAATGAAAGTGTATGCAGGTACAGAGCATCCACACGCTGCTCAACAGCCACAAGTTTTGGACATCTAAGGGATACAGCACATGGCTACTAATTATGGTACAGGTCGCCGTAAGACCGCAACTGCACGTGTTTTCTTGTCAGCTGGTACAGGCAAGCTCGTAATTAACAACCGTACTCTTGAGCAATACTTCGGTCGTGAAACTGCTCGTATGGTTGTTCGTCAACCTTTAGAGCTTCTTGAAGTTACTGAAAAGTATGACCTTTACATCACTGTTGCTGGTGGTGGTATCGGTGGTCAAGCTGGCGCTATCCGTCACGGTATTACTCGTGCGTTGATCGCTTCTGACGAAACACTTAAACCTGCTCTTCGTCAAGCTGGTTTCGTTACTCGTGATGCTCGTGAAGTTGAACGTAAGAAACTTGGTTTACGTAAAGCTCGTAAACGTCCTCAATTCTCTAAACGTTAATTCGTTTACCGAATCGGACAAAAAAGCCTTGGTTTATCCAAGGCTTTTTTTATGCGTCATTTTCAAGTTTTAAGTCTATGCTTTCTGCTTTATTCCTACTACATGCCTCTAGTTGCATATTCCAGCTTATTTTGAAAATTGATGATCTTTGGGAAGTGGTGCATTACACGGCTCGTCGGTTTTCTCATCGACCATTTTCACAGGCCCATCATTATACACAGTGACCTTACAGCCTTTTACTGTATATTCCTGCTGAATGCCGCCATACATCTCATCCTCAGATACAGAAGTAGCGACATCACAGGCTTCATCGGCAATACAAGCAGCATATTCAGCAGTTTGCTGCGTCACATCTACCTGTTCGGCTGCATCTTGATTTTGAGCATAACTACTTGAGATGAAAGTCATTAATATAATAACTGCAATCGATTGGGTGATTCTGAGCCTAAGCAGCATGGTTCTATCCTTATTTTTCATTTATTCCAAGTTGTTCGATTGTATAAGCATATTAAAGTTAAGATGATTTTATTGGCTATTTTTAGTATTCTAACCGATTCACTTCACCTAGTTTCTTGAAATATGTCTGTCGAAACTACTCCGCTTCAAGGAATTACGCTGTATAGCCATGCAGATGATTTTCGCTCCCATTGGATTCGTTATGTACTTGCAGAGAAGCAAATCAAATACCATTTGGTTTTAAGTGATGCTGATGATGAAGATCTCGCCAGCTTAAACCCTTATAATCAGCTGCCGATGTTAATTGAAAATGATTTAAAACTATTCAATGCCAATATCATCTCTGAGTATTTAGACGATCGTTATCGTCAAAACAAGCTCTATGCCGACGCACCTATGCCTCGTGCGGAACAGCGTCAGTATATTTGGCGCTTTGAACAAGATTGGTTAAAGCTTGCCGATATGATGCTGCGCCATCCAGATACACTCGATGAACAAGCAAAACTGAAAGCACAAAAAAAACTGAAAGATACACTCATTTCCTTAACACCATTGTTCCAGCATTTCCCCTATTTCATGTCGGAAAGCTTTAGTATTTTAGATTGCATGCTTGCGCCTATCTTTCTACGCTTAAACAGCATGGGCGTGCATTTACCGAAACAGCAATGCCGCCCAATCTATTTATATTGTCAACGTATTTTTAGTCGTCCTGCATTTTTAAAGTCTTTAACTTTGCAGGAGAAAAACCATTATCAATCTGAATTTAAACAGCCGTAGAGAACATTATGTCTGATCAAGAATTAAACCTTACGCCGACTCGTCCATATTTAGCTCGCGCAATTTATGAATGGATTTGTGATAACCAATTGACACCGCATTTATTGGTCGATGCAACCCAGCCCAATACTCTCGTTCCTGAACAGTTTATTCAAGATGGACAGATTGTCTTAAACATTGTCCCTCATGCCGTACATGCGCTACATATGAGCAACGATGCGATTACCTTCTCTGCACGTTTTAGTGGGGTATCTCGTGATATTTATGTCCCACTTAATGCTGTGATTGGCATTTATGCCCGTGAAAATGGGCAAGGCTTATTCTTCGATCCAAGTGAGTATGACAATCATACCCAAAGTGAGCAAAATGCTTTAAAATCAGACAATGAAGAAAAAACTGAACCCGCTAAGAAAAAACCAAGTTTAAGGTTATTAGATTAATAAAATGGAGTAATTATATGGCTTTTGATTTAGTACAATATTTTGCAGAGCAGATTAAAATTCAAAAGCCTGAGCTTCTGAGTCAATATTCAGATGAGGAGCGACTTCAATATCTTTCTGAGGCCAACACCCTCTCCCTTGGAAAACTCATCACTTTGATGCGTCAAGATGGCACCAAGCTCTACCAAGAGATTCAAACTCAGGATCATCTCTATATTCAAGAACTTGCAAGGCATCTCACCACGTCTCCGCAAAATGAATCACAGTTAGCGAAGGCAGACTTAGAACATAGCTTGACTACGATGTTGGGTCTTCAGGTTGCTGAACTCAAACAACTTGATGTCACGGGAAACTTTGGCGAACATGGAATACGTGAGCTGCTTGTCGGTCAAATCGAGCACCTCTCAGGTCTGGCTGATGACTGGGTTTGGACAACAAATGAGCTAACAGAACTAATTGGCTCTAAACCAAAGCCTGAAGAAGAGCTATCATTAGAAGAGACGATGAAGGAGTTTAATCAAATGGTAAATCAACACGCAACAGACCACTCAGATCAGCTACACACACAGGTAGCAGAGCAAAGTCCAACGCCAACATGGGCAAAACTGATTGAGCCTGCTGTGGCTATCGTGATTTTATGGGGACTTTATTGCGCAGCAAGTCAAATGTTTGTCTAATCCCCAAGGGATGCACTTATTTTGCGCATCCCTTTATTTTTTAATGAAAAATAATTATATATCTCATCTTTAAAAATCAAAAAAATCGATTTCTTTTTTGCTTTTATTTGTCCAAATGGTAAAAGTTACATTTTGTTACAATAGCAAATAAATTAGGGTGTGTTGACACTTTTAGCTTAAAAAAATAGCGAAGTAGTAAAATCAAATCGCCAAACCCAATTTTACTATTCGCTATGCCTCGTA
>NZ_LSOD01000030.1:0-3212 GCF_001592855.1 Acinetobacter sp. BMW17 | reverse complement strand
GAAATTATCAAAGTTCTGTTGCTTTAGCCTGTATATTTTTATGGCTACCTTTATAGGGTTAATTATGAACAGTAAATGTCAACAGACCCTAAACACTTTTTCAAATAACAATAAACTTTCTCACACTCCTTTTTAAAATACGCAAACTTAATCACAGAATCTGTAGCAAAAACTGACTAAAAGCCTCGGATTCAATCGTACATTTATTCATCTTTTTTTTGTTACATTTATTTATATTGATAATTTTTTGATGCCGTCCATATAATTAAATCGACTTGTTAAACAACAAGTTAAAAGGATTTCAAAACTCATAAAATTAAAGAGAAAAACTATGGCTAAAGTGTCATTGGAAGCATTAGCAAATATCGATGGATTCTATGCAGCAGCATTGGTCGATGGGGAAAGCGGTTTGGCCCTAGCAACTCAAGGCGGTGGAAGCATCGATTTAGAACTCGCGGCTGCAGGTAATACTGAAGTCGTTCGCTCAAAACGACGTGTTGCACAAGCATTGAACTTGAATGACACCATCGAAGATATTTTAATTACACTCGGTAAGCAGTATCACCTTATTCGTCCTTTAGAAGGCAATGACAAAATATTCTTATATCTTGTCCTTGAACGCTCTAAAGCAAACCTTGCTATGGCTCGCCATGAACTCAAAGGATATGAAAAAGGCCTAGATTTTTCTTAATTTGAATTGCCCCTTTCTCATCCTTTTGGGAAAGGGGTTGTATGCGTTGTCCTCTTCAACCTAATTAAATTAAAGAAACACTATGAATAAGCAATATATTAATATTGCGATTACTGGCCTGAGTTCAAACCATTCTGATGAACTTAAAACACAGCTACGTAATCTCATTCCACAAGAGTATCAAATTAACTGGAGCTCCGCTGCTGACCCAACTATTGATTGTTTATTTATCCATGAAAGCTTTTATGAAACCAAAGGAATCCAAAAGATCATTCGAAGTCGTCAGTTCCCATGGCTAAAAATTTCTAAGCAACCCCATAACGAAAACCGACTCCACGAAAACACAATTTCTTTACCAATTACACATATTGAAAGCTTCTCGAATTGGATTATTCAACATCTACTACACCCCTCTTTTGACAATCAACAAATCCTTCCTATCGAAACTCAGAATAAAAAAACACCCTATAAATTAGAATATTTCAGCAAAATGCTGGATACCGAACGCAACTCAAAGCTACATCTTTTTGATACTTTGGGCACCATTGCCATTATTGATATTCAGAAAAATATCGCTTGGCTCAATACAGAGCGAGAACAAGCCTTTACAGATTCTGGTTTTGATTATGACATTGCCAGCACCAGTAATTTCATGAAAGTCTCACGTAAGCAACCCCATATACTTAGCGACTGGCTATGGCAGTTTTTTTGGGATTCACCCATATTTTTGAAAGAAATTGCACCTGAAGATGGGCATTTTAAGATCCATATGTGGCCTAAGCCAGCAAGCAATGTGGACAGGAAAACCATTTTTCAACTTTCCAGCTGCTTTATTCAAGGTGGTAAAGTTTCAAAAATTGCAACGCAGTTGAACCTCCCCATTGAAACTGTGCAGCGCTTTATTGCAGCCAATATCGCGACCCATAATCTCTCAAAAATCAATATTTGGGATAAACACTTTAATCCACCAGAAATGCCTCAAGTTACAGAAGAAGCAGGTTTAATTAAAAGCTTTTTTGGAAAACTAAGAAAAAAACTAGGCATATAGGATAATAATATGATTTTACAACGCTTTAAAATTGTTTTTGCTGGTGGTATGGGCGCAGGTAAAACAGAGGCTATTCGATCACTCTCAGAGATTCCTGTATTGCAAACAGAGGCTTTCAACACAGATGCACAGCGCCATACCAAATTAGAAACCACAGTTGGTATTGATTATGGTGAAATCACGCTTGATGAAAACCTGACCATTGGGCTATATGGTACACCTGGGCAAAGCCGCTTCGACTTTATTTGGTCTGCCATTACTAAAGGTGCTATTGGTGCTGTGATTTTGATTGACCATCATTCAGATAATCCTATTCAAGAATTAGAAAGTTATCTGGAAACATTTCAAAACTTTACCGACAATATTGCAATCGGCATTACACATACCGATCTTCTTTCTGAGTCAACCAAATCAACCACTATCTATAAAGACTGGTTATTACAAAATGACCTCTTTTCTCCCCTCTTCTTTATCGATGCAAGGAAGAAAGATGACGTTTTATTATTATTAGAAGCGCTCATTACATCCATTGAGATCAACTCAAATATTGCCAATTAACCCTTAACGAGGTTCTATATGTTTACTTTAGCGCAAAGCCGCACAGCACCAAAAGAGTTAATTGATTTTGCAAAGAGTGAGATTCAAGATGTTCTCATGAATGTCCGCAGTGTCAATTATGTCATGCTGTGTAGCACAGATGGCTTCGAGTTAGCCCATGTCTATAAAAGAGATGGGTATAACAGTACTAAACTTGCAGCAGTTAGTAGCTCGATTTTAGCTATGGTTGCAGCCTTTATGAATGAAATTCATCTCGAAGGTTGTCAATCAATTACTTTGGATGCAGACAATGGTAAAGCCATTTTAACCTCAATCCCTTCTTCAAATCACCCAATGATTATTGTAACGCTGACTGAAAAAGATGTACTCTTAGGGCAGCTACTCTATACCCTAAAAAATGCAAGCAACAGAATTATGCAATACTGATCCATCTGATAAAAATATAAACAAATTTAGTTTTTAATAGCAACTAAACCTATTAAATATTAACGGCTATTTTAGCTAATCTTCTTCTTGTCTCTCATTTTTATTATTTAATATTTTCAGCATAAAAAAATCCCCCTAACCGTTAAGTTAGGGGGATTTAGAATTAATGAGCTGGCGATGACTTACTCTCACATGGATAACTCCACACTACCATCAGCGCTAAGAGGTTTCACTTCTGAGTTCGGGAAGGGATCAGGTGGTTCACTCTTGCTATTGTCGCCAGCACAACTGTTTATGACTATTCGTTGGGTCTTATTTACACATTGTGTATGCCTAACTTTCATCAAATGAGTTATTAACAGGTATATTTGAGTTGATTTTAACATAAAGCATAGCTTTATGTCTTGCGCTCGGACAAACATAATTAATGTTTGTTTATTCCTCGCTCATGTATCTAGCTTTATAACTAAATCAAGTTGTTTGCAGTGA